>CAZHIV010000527.1:0-4153 GCA_964532675.1 uncultured Planctomycetaceae bacterium | reverse complement strand
TCGTCCACCGTCTCGCCCGTGACGTAGAAGTCGGCCGTGTAGTTATGGCCGTGGAAGAACTCGCACTTGCCGCCGTGCCGATGCAGCCGGTGGCCCGCGCAGAAATTCACCCGCCGCATGATCGTGAGGCTCATGGCTGGTCTGGATAGTTGATGGTAGATAGTGGATAGTTGACCGCGGAGGACAGGCCGCGGCTTTCTATCATTTTTGTGTCTGCTGATCTGTTTGGGAAGGACGAAATCTCGGACGATAGACAAGGCAATCCTTTATGGAGACTGCCACGATGTTCAACGATTAACTAACTGAGGGTGTCCGGGAATTGAAACGCCGGCAGCCCCCGGCTCTGCCGGGGGTTTGAATTGCAATCGATTTGTGTGACTTCCCAAACCCCCGGCAGAGCCGGGGGCTGAATTCCCGGACACCCTCAACTAACTTGAACAGTTCTCTGATCTAGTGGCACCGGCTGCCAGCCGGTGCGGATAACTGCAAAACTGTGACACAGGCCAGCGGCCTGTGCCACTAAGCCGCAAGCATCTATGGTTCTGGAACCGGTTCCACTATCAACGATCCATCCACCACCTCCATGCTCGACGCCTCGGACCTCGGCCTGATCGGCCTCGCCGTCTTCGTGCTCCACCTGCTGGGCCTCGCCGCGGCGATCCATGCCGTGATGACGGCCCGGACCTCGCAGGGCGCGATCGCCTGGTCGCTGCTGCTGGTCTTTTTTCCCTACATCACGCTGCCGGCGTACGGCCTGGTCGGCCGCGGGAAGTTTCAGGGTTACGTCAAGGCCCGGCGGGCCGGCGATTCGCAGATCGACCACCTGGCCCGAGCGCTGGAAAAGAAGATGCGCCTCTTTCGCGTCCGCGACGAGGACCTACATCCCAAGTACGCCGCCCTGGAAGAGCTGGCCGAGATGCCCTTCACCAGCCACAACGACGCCGAGCTGCTGATCAACGGCCGGGCCGCCTTCGAAGCCATGTTCCGCGGCATGGAGGCGGCCCAGGACTACATCATCGTGCAGTTCTTCATCATCCGCGACGACACGATCGGCCGCGAGCTCAAGGCGCTGCTGGAGCGCAAGAGTCGCGCGGGCGTGCGCGTGTACGTGCTGTACGATGAGATCGGCTGCTACCAGTTGCCGCGAGCGTATCGCCGCGAGCTGGCCGAGGCCGGCGTGATCGTGCTGCCCTTCCGCACGTCGAAAGGACTGCGGAACCGTTTCCAGATCAACTTCCGCAACCATCGCAAGATCGTGGTCGTCGACGGCCACACGGCCTACGTCGGCGGATTGAACGTGGGCGACGAGTATTTGGGCCGCCATCCCAAGCTGGGACCGTGGCGCGACACGCACGTCGAAGTGAAAGGCCCCGTGGTGCAGGCAATTCAATTCACGTTCCTGGAAGACTGGTTCTGGGCCACCGGCGACGTGCCCGAGCTCGACTGGACGCCCTACCCTGCCGCCGACGAAAACGAGACCGCGCTCGTGCTGGCCTCCGACCCGTCGGACATATTGGAGACCTGCGGCCTGTTCTTCATGCACGCGATCAACGTGGCCCAGGAGCGGATTTGGATCGCCACGCCCTATTTCGTGCCCGACACGGCGCTAATCTACGCCCTGCAACTGGCCGCCCTGCGCGGCGTCGACGTGCGGATCATGCTGCCCAACCGGCCCGATCACCTGCTCGTCTACCTCTCCGCCTTTTCGTACATCGCCGAGGCCGAGCCGGCCGGCGTCAAGTTCTACCGCTACCAGCCCGGCTTCATGCACCACAAAGTGATCCTGGTCGACGACGACCTGGCGGCCGTCGGCACGGCCAACTTCGACAACCGCTCGATCCGCCTCAACTTCGAGCTGATGCTCATCTTCGCCGACAAGTCGTTCGCCGCCACCGTCTGCGAGATGCTCGAAGCCGATTTCGCCCAATGCCGCCTGGCCACGGCCGAAGAATTCGCCTCCCGCTCCTACTGGTTCCACTTCGCGGTCCGCCTGGCCCGCCTCATGGCGCCGATCCAGTAACCAAGTCGCCGCGTCTCTCCGAGGCGCGAATGCGAGTTTCGGAGGAATTCGCCTACAATACACAAGACGAAAAACAGAACCTAAATTGAACAACGAGCAAATCGACCGCTTCGCGTCTCCGTCCAACACAACCGTCCGCAAGGCCCGACAAGTGCGGCGCCTAGTGGCAAACCGCCTGGGACTAGATTTCACAATGCGCGGTTCCGGCCGGCCGAGGAAGACAGCCAATAATCAGCGGCATTTATGAATCGGCAGAAGAAAATCAGGTTGTTCGTTTATCTATCGGCACTGGTATGCCTTGGCGGATTTATTTGGCTTGGTATTGGTCTCACTAACGATTTCAAGGTTCGATGTGAGCTACAAACATTACAGGAGTTTCGCTCAATCGACGAATTCAATGCCGTGCGTGACATTCCAATCCGTGGTCAGATTTGCGTTTGCGAACGCTCGGCTCCGCGCCGGGTAATCGTTGTTGCTGGGAGATTGAATCTGAACGAATTTCAATCTTGGCTTTCCCAACATCCGGGCGACCACTATGTCGAGTCGACGTACGACTTGAGGGATGCGGATCCATGGGGCTCGATGATGCAAGCATGCGTGCTGTCCACGGATCTTCCTTCAGAATTCGCGGAAACGGGGCATTACCTCATTTCCTGGTCCCTGAACTCTGAGCAGGGATGGAATTACATGTTGGACGTCAACGCAAATCACGGCATCTTTAGGCTTGTGGCTGTCCCATCCGAAAGCCCATGAGAACCGTTGAGACAGGCTTTTCCCTCCCTGGCCAAAACTGCGTCTCGTTTTTGGCCGCGCACTCTGCTAACGTTTAATCCACGCAACCCACCAGCGGCCGCTGTTTGGCAATCCGAATCTGCCAGTTTCCGCCCATCTTGGGGCGAGATGCGCCCGCGGTCCGCGCCGAGATTTGGCAAAGGCACTTTTGCGCCTGGGCGGCCGCCGGCAGTGGGCCGTCATTCGCATAAGGAAACGAGTATTGCAACACGCCGCCGGCGGAACTGCCTTGTTTCGCAGTAGTCGGCGGCCAGTTGGTGACGCCGAACGATTTGGTTTTGCAATAAAAAATCGTGTTTGCTGCGCACAGGGGGTTCCACTGCAAACTCGTTGAGGTCATCCGGGGATTACGATGTCAGCCCCCGGCTCTGCCGGGGGTTTTTTTCGCGCGGCAGCATGTCGCGCTCAATGAAAACCCCCGGCAGAGCCGGGGGCTGTCGTTGATTTTAATTCTCGGTCGGCCTCAGGCGAGCCAGCAGCGGCATCTGCGCGTAGTCGCGTCTCTCGGAGACGCGAAGCGAGTTTCGGAGAAACTCGTCTACGTGGTCTCACCAATAACGCAGCGACAGGCCGGTGCCGGCGAAGAAGTCAGCCGCGTCGTCGTTGAGGCCCAGGCCGGCGCGGATGTCCCACTGCACGTCGTTGTTGATCAGCACCGTGAAGCCGCCGTTGAGGTAGTGCTCGGTGTTGGCCGTGTCGGCGCTGGTGGGTGCGATGACGAACCACTCGGTGTAGCTGCCAACGCGCTCGGTCCACGACCGGCCGACCGTCCACGATTGGGCCAGCTCGACGTACGCATCGCCCGTGCCGTCGTCGATCGCGCGGTTCACCGCGGTCGAGCCGCCGGTGGCCCACTGATCGTTGATCTCCCAGCCGTACAGGTAGTTGATGCCGGGCAACACTTCGTCGGCCGAGAACTCGGAAGAGCCGCTAGGCACGCTCATTTGAAAAATGACGCCCGTCTCGGGCAGCAGGCACTCTTGCGGCGTCAGTGCCAGCTTGACGCCCAGCCCCAGGTCTTCAGCCCCGGAGAAACTGTCCTCGACGCCGCCGATCTCGGTGCGCCCATGGCCGTAATTCCAATCGATGCGCAGCTCGAACCATTCGGCGAGCATACCGACCCGCAGCAACGTCTCGGGGAACGAATGGCTGTGCGCGCGGTCGCCGGCCGCGCTGTCGTACGTGAACGTGTAGCCCGACTCGAGCTGCACGACGCCATAGCCGACCGTTACGCTCGCCTCGGTGAAGTCGGGCCGGTCCGTGACGAGCGGCTCATAAACATCCGGCCCGCCTTCGAAGCTCGTGCCGTAGCTCCACTGAAGCAGCGTCTTGCGAAAGCCC
>CAZHIV010000526.1:0-6134 GCA_964532675.1 uncultured Planctomycetaceae bacterium | reverse complement strand
AAGCCGAAGTTGCCGCTATCGCGCTGCTGGTCGTACGGGCCCTTGAATCCATGCGCGCCGCCGAAGATCGTCAGCTCGTGCCACTTGGGCACGCGGATGCGGACCGAGTGGCACGACTCGGGATCGCCGGGGCCGATGCAGAAGCAATCATTGGCGCACTCGCCGCCACAGCAACAACCGTCGCCGCCGCCGGGGCCGCAAGCGCACCCCGGCTCGCAGGCGTCGCCGCAACCGTCCGGCCCGCACGTCGGGTAGTATTCGTCGCCGTACTCGCCCATCATCGGGGGGCCGAAGGGGTCGGAAAGCGGATCGTGCATCGGTTCGCCAATATGCCCCGGCAGCGGCAAATCTTCAGCTTCGACGTCGTGATCCTCGGGGCCCTGCATCGCCACATTGAGGCGTTGCCAGATGGGGGCATGAGGACTCGGACGGAGGCCGGCTTTCTGAGTAGCGCGCGCGGCCCGCTGATTGGGCGTGAATCGGCCAGTGGCGGCGGATCGCACGTTGGTGGCGGCAGACTTACTCGGCAGAACGGCGGCCGTCTGCGCGACCGCCGCCGACGGCGTACCGCGCTGGGCCTTTGTTGAAGCCGACGAATTGTTGTTTCGAGATGAAGCGGCCGCGATCTGTGTCGCACCGGTAGGCGCCGCGAAGGTGTTGGGCTCGCGCGGCGATTTGGACGCCGAGCGATTCGGTCTCAGCGGGTTGACTGGATTAGCGGTTGGCTCGCTCGCCTGCGTGGTTGTCGTGGCCTGCTGGCTGCCGGGCAGCCGCCAGCCCGAACTTGACGCTGCCGCGGCGCCGGACGTGGTTGCGGTCGAATTGCCGGACGAATGCCAACCGGCCACCGGCGGCGTGGCTCCCGCCGCGACACCGGCACAAGCAGCCGCGACAACCAGGGTGAAGTGAGAGCCGAAAATCGAACGGGAAAATTGGCGGGAAAACATCGGTCGATCCTAAGGGGGACGCGTTTCGGAGGCAGCTCTTTCGACGAACGCTTCGACGAGCAAGTCCCGACGGGCAATGCGCTGCAAACGTTCGGTCCCCCCTGGATCCATACCTGCGGTCGTTTATCGTCGAGGCGAGGCGGGCCACTTTCGGAAAAGTTTGCGTAATCGTTAAACTTAAGCGACAGCACTGCTTCCGCCGGTGGCATCGGCTGCCGGTTCATTCCGACAACGAGATTGCGGATTGCTAGTAGCGGGTTGCGAATTGAGAATGCACGTTCGTTTTGAAGCATGAAATGTCATAGAGCGTTCTAACAAAACGGCCGGGGACTGGCTCAATTTGCGGAGTCCTCGGAGCAAATTGTGCCTGTCCCCCTTTCGGTGGACGTCTTGTTAGAACGCTCTTAACAGGAGGCAGCAGAGGAAGCAGAGGCATTGATTCTCTGCTATCTCTGCCGCCTCTGTTCATTCCCTGCAAGCAACCGAGTAAGACATGCCGGCAAATGCTTTCACAATTGTGGCGAACCTGGTTGATATCCTGGGCCGGCGCACGTACCCCGCAGAGGTGAAAACCGAGAATGGGCATATTTCTGCAATCACCGCCATCACGGGGCGGGCTGATACTTATCTATTGCCCGGCTTCATCGACGCCCACGTTCACATCGAAAGCTCGATGCTGGTACCCAGCGAATTCGCCCGCGCGGCGGTCGTTCATGGAACCGTCGCCACGGTGAGCGATCCGCACGAGATCGGCAACGTGCTGGGTGTGGCCGGAGTCGAATACATGCTTGAGAATGCGGAACACGTCCCGCTGAAATTTAACTTCGGCGCGCCGTCCTGCGTGCCGGCGACAACGTTCGAGACGGCCGGCGCCGAAATCTCCGTGGCCGAAGTGGAAGCGCTGCTCGATAATCCGCGGATTTGCTACCTGAGCGAGATGATGAATTTCCCAGGCATTCTGCACGGCGACCCGGCGTGCCTCGCCAAGGTGAAGGCGGCCCACGATCGTGGCAAACCAGTCGACGGGCATGCGCCGGGCCTGCGGGGCGACGAGGCCGCCCGCTACTTCGCCGCTGGCATCTCCACCGATCACGAGTGCTTTACGAAGGAGGAGGCGCTCGACAAGCTGGCCGCCGGCTGCAAGATCGCCATCCGCGAAGGTTCGGCGGCGCGGAACTTCGATGCGCTGTACACACTGCTGGGCGAATACCCAGGCCAGGTGATGCTCTGCAGCGACGACAAGCACCCCGACGAGCTACTGGAAGGCCACATCAATACGCTGGTCCGCCGCGCGGTCGAACGGGGCATCGACGCGTACGATGCCTTGCGGGCCGCCTGCATCACGCCGGTCGAACATTACGGCCTCGAAGTCGGCCAATTGCGGGTCGGCGACCCGGCCGACTTCATCGAGGTTGATTCGCTCACGGACTACAACGTGCTGCGGACCTGGATCGACGGGCAGCTCGTCGCCGAGAATGGGACGACGACGATCCCGCGCGTCGAGCCGCGCGTGGTCAACTCGTTCGCCGCCACAAGCCTCGCGCCGGCCGAAATCGAGGTCTCCGCGCCCGCCGATTCGACGTTCAAGCTGCACGTGATCGAAGCGCTCGATGGCCAGCTCATCACCAATCGGCTGGAGTATCCCGTCCAGGTCATCAACGAGGCGGTCCACGCCCAAATCGAGCTCGACATTCTCAAGCTCGTGGTCGTGAACCGGTATTTCAAGGCGCCGCCGGGGATCGCGTTCATCAAGAACTTCGGCCTCAAGCGAGGCGCGATGGCTTCCAGCGTCGCGCATGATTCGCACAACGTGATCGCCGTCGGAACGAATGATGCAGACATCGCCGCGGCCGTGAACCTGGTAATGGACGCCGGCGGCGGCCTGTCCGCGGCCTGTGTAGCCGAGTCTCTCCGAGACTCGGATGCGAGTTTCGGAGAGACTCGCCCGCGTGTCGCCGAAGTCCTGCCGCTTCCCGTCGCTGGCCTGATGGCCACCGGCACGTGCTGGGAAGTCGGCCAGGCGTACGCCAAGCTCGACAAGCTGGTCAAATCGTGGGGCTCCTCGCTCCGCGCCCCCTACATGACGCTCTCGTTCATGGCGCTGCTGGTAATCCCCGCGCTGAAACTGAGCGACCGCGGCCTGTTCGACGGAGCGAAGTTTGAGTTCACGGATTTGCTGCGGTAAACAACTGAGATTATTGCGAACCGTTGTGGGGTCGGGGCAGTCCGTTAACTATAATTGAGCTAGCCGATTGCCGAATACGCCAGGAGACCTAGTTATGTCAGAACAGACTCTCGAAGAACGTGTTGCCGCCTTGGAAAAGAAGGTCGCGCGTCTCTCCGATTTGCTGCGACCGGCCGCGGAACCGGGCCGGGACGACTGGAAGTCTGTCGTGGGAATGTTCGCTAACGATCCGATCATGAAGGAGATCGATGAGGAAGCTCGCAAGATTCGTGAGGCAGATCGAGAACGAGCCCGTAAAAAATGGAAGACCGGCAAGTAGATGATCATTCTGGATACCGATCATTTCACGGTGCTGCGCTATCCGGAGCACTCGCAATGTGAAGTTCTTTCCGTACGGATGCGGCAGTCGGCAGATACGAACTTTGCGACAACGCCAATTTCCGTCGAGGAGCAAATGCGTGGTTGGTTAGCAGCCATCCGTCGTGCGCGCCGAGTCCACGATCAAATCCTTTACTATACTCGGCTCGTCGGTATGATCCGCTATGTGAGCAAGTGGCAAATTCTGCCATTTAACGAGCCTGCAGCCGACCGGTTTGAAGCCCTACGCAAGCAGCGGGTCCGCATCGGCACGCAGGATTTGAAGATTGCGTCGATCGGCCTGGAGGCGGGCGCGTTGTTGCTCTCCGCACAAACTGCGCGATTTCGAGCGCGTGCCGGGGCTGCGGGTCGAGAATTGGCTGCGGTAATATGAATCGGGCTGTGTTGTGGCCGGACTCATGTGTCGTGGCCGGTTTCCGACCGAGCAGTCGCTCGACCGAAGGTCGCAAAGCGCCGCCGCTCAGAGACCTGCGGTCATTCGATTCGGCTGATTCAATCTTGAAGGGGGTGCGGACAGGTGTAGAATTGGTTATCGAGTGGCGCTAATTATGCCAACAACTGCTACCACACCTGATCGGAATTGGTTGCCGCTATTGATTATTGCAGCGGTGGCGGCCGCAGTCGGCCTTGTTTTCAATACCTATCACCATCGACACCGTCGGCAATATTCGGGTTGAATACGAGAGGCGACTTTGCGACTGTTCAGTGCAGCGGCTCGGCAACGGAATGGAATTACTGACGCTTCCGCCGGAGGGTCCGGACATGTACCGAGGGCAAGTATTGCTATTCACAAGAAGATGTAACGTCGATGGTCCCCTATTTGAATTAAAAGTTGGCCCTCCTTCGTCTCCGCTCGTCCAAAGATGGAAAAAGAAAAGCGATCGAATCGGCGCGCAGGTGAACATGAAGAGTGGGAGTAAGCGGACATGGGGTGTATTTTGAAGGCTTTCCGCGACTGGTTGGGGCGATCGGTCAGCCGTATTTGCCATAGCCCTCCCGTTTCTAACTCGAGGGATTTGCGATGCGACAGGTGCTGATTTATCCAGGCGAAGATGGTTATTGGGTAGCAGAGTGTCCCAGCTTGCCGGGCTGTGTGTCGCAGGGTTCCTCGCGCGAGGAAGCGATCACAAACATCAAGGAAGCTATTCAGGGTTACATCGAGGTTCTTGAACAAGATGGCCTGCCTGTGCCGGCGGAAAGATTCGAGGCATTGGTGGTTGCCGTATGAGCAAGCTGCCGCGAGTGTCGGGGTCGGAAGTGGTGGCTGCGCTGTCCAAGATTGGGTTCTACGTCAGGCGGCAGCGCGGGAGCCATATGATCCTGCGGCGGGATGAGCCGTTCGCGCAAACCACTGTGCCGAATCATCGAGAATTGGATTCCGGCACCCTTCGGGCTATTCTACGGCAGATCGGCCTGTCTGTTGACGAATTCAGCGGGTTGCTCTAGCCACGTGACAAGTATCCCGCCGCGCGGTTACAATCAGGGCGGCAATCCAGGCAGGGGTCTTTGACTCGCTCCCTGCTTTTTCCAATTTGCTTTCGCTTTTCGTACAGGAGTTCTCACATGGCCACGATCACCGAAACGGTCCGGCGTCCGCAGGTTCGGCAGACCCAGTGTTTCATCGGCGGGAAGTGGGTTCCCTCGGCAAGCGGCAAGACGTTTGAAACGATTCACCCCGCCACCGAAGAAGTGATTTGCGAAGTGGCCGAGGGCGACAAGGAGGACGTCGACGCCGCGGTGGACGCGGCTCGGGAGGCCTTCGACAACGGCCCCTGGTCGAAGATGGACGCCCGCGACCGCGGCGCCCTGATGTACAAGCTGGCCGACTTGATCGAAGAAGAGGCCGACGAGCTGGCGGCGATCGAGACGCTCGACAACGGCAAGCCGATCAGCGACGCCCGCGCGGCCGACATCCCGCTGGTGATCGACTGCCTGCGTTACTACGCCGGTTGGGCCGACAAGATTCAAGGGGCGACGATCCCCGTGCGCGGCGATTACTTCACCTACACCCGCCGCGAGCCGGTGGGCGTGGTCGGCCAGATCATTCCCTGGAACTTCCCCGCGCTGATGGTGGCCTGGAAGTGGGGCCCGGCGCTGGCCACCGGCTGCACGATCGTGATGAAGCCGGCCGAGCAGACGCCCCTTTCCTGCCTGCGGATGGCGCGGCTCGCCCAGAAGGCCGGCATCCCGGACGGCGTGATCAACGTCGTGCCCGGTTACGGCCCGACCGCCGGCGCGGCGATCGTCAAGCACCCGGGTGTCGACAAAATCGCGTTCACCGGCGAGCTGGCCACGGCCAAGATCATTCAGCGCGAAGCGGCCGAGACGATGAAGCGGCTCACCTTCGAGCTGGGCGGCAAGAGCCCCAACGTCATCTTCGCCGATGCCGACCTGGACACCGCCGTGGAGGGCGCCCACTTCGGCCTGTACTTCAATCAGGGCCAGTGCTGCTGCGCCGGCAGCCGGCTGTTTGTCGAGGAGCGGATCCACGACGAGGTCATCGACCGCATCCGCGACAAGAACCAGGACCGCCGCGTCGGCGATCCGTTCGATCCCGAGACGCAGCAGGGCCCGCAGATCGATGAAGCCCAGTTCGACAAGATCCTCTCGTACATCGACTACGG
>CAZHIV010000525.1:0-4979 GCA_964532675.1 uncultured Planctomycetaceae bacterium | reverse complement strand
ACCTCTTCCGGCTCCGGCAAAACGGCAACCGTGGCGGCGGACGTGTGAATCCGGCCCTGCTGCTCGGTCTCCGGCACGCGCTGTACGCGATGCCCGCCGCTTTCGTACTGCAGCTCGCGGTAGCATCCCTCGCCTTCGATGCCCAGCACGATATCCTTGAACCCGCCGAGCTCCGTGGGGCTATGACTGAGGATCTCGGTTTTCCAACCTTTGGCGGCCGCATGGTAGCGATACATCTCGAACAGATCGCGGGCAAACAGGGCCGCTTCGTCGCCCCCCGTGCCGGCGCGGATTTCCATGATCAGCCGCGAGCGGTTGGCGTCTTCGCCGCCGATCGTGAGGTCGAGCAGATCATCCCACAGCCGCTCCCGCTCTTCGCGAAGTTCCGGCAGCTCGGCCTCGGCCAGCTCCCGCATGTCGGCATCGTCGCCGTCGATCATCTGTTGCGCTTCGACGATCTGGCCGTTGATCTGCTTGAACTTGCGGTACTTTTTAGCGAGCTTTCCTAGCGAGCCGTGCTCCCGGGCCACGGCGGTGATGCGCGCAGGGTTGGCCAGCACCTCGGGATCGATGAGGGCATTTTCGAGCTGCTCGAAGCGGGACAGTTTCTGGTCGAGTAATTCGCGCATAGCGGTAGCGGCAAATTCTACTCGGAAGCGGCAGACGGGGCTACGCCGACGTAGGTCAGGCTGTGCCTGACAACCAACGGGCAAGCTGCGTCAGGCACAGCCTGACCTACTTCTTGCCGCGCTTCAGACTGGCGTAGCCGGCGGCGGCGAACTTGTTCTTGAACTTCTCGATCCGCCCGGCCGTGTCGACGAACTTCAGCTTGCCCGTGTAGAAGGGGTGGCAGACGTTGCAGATATCGACCTTCAGCTCCTTGCGCGTGCTGCGGGTGGTGAACTTGTTCCCGCAACCGCAGGAGACCTGAGTTTCGAAGTACTCGGGATGAATGCCGTCTTTCATGGTTCTCGCTGCCTCGTATTCGGTGGGACCAATCATGGTAACGGCTCAGGCCCGATGCGACAAGGCCTGACTACTCGATCTCCGAAATGATCCGGTCCGGATCACGGGGCCGGAGTTCATTGCGGGTGCAATCTACGATCAGGTCCAATTCTTCCAGGACGATGGCGCCGATCAGCGCGTCCTGGCGATCCGGCTCGACGATGGCGCTGAAGTTCGAGCTACGGCCGCAGAGTTCTAGCCAAACGTCGCGCACGATTGCCCGACGAGCCGTGCGTTGATCGGCATAACGAACGCCCGTCTCGCCCTCTTCACGCAGTCCCAATTCTTGCACAACGCTTGGGGGCAAGATGAGCCTGGCGGCGCCTGTGTCGACGATCCCCGATATGGTCGTACGGCGAACAGCATCCGGTGAAAGCTGACCTTCCTTCACTCGCAGAACGTCCCAATAATTCGCCATCGGAACGTCGACCGTCACCCGTCCCATTTCGCACACTCCGATAGTTCTCATGGTTCTTTCCTCCGACGCTTGGCATCACCATTATACAGCTTCCGGCACATGGGAACCACAGACCGTCATTCAACGCCGGACAGCGTAACCCCGAACACCACCGGCAGCAGCCACCAGCAGACGAGCGTCACGATCGCCGCGCCGAGGAGGTTCAAAACGGCGCCGTAGCGGACCATGTCGGCGATGCGCACGTGGCCCGAGCCATAGATAATCGCATTGGGCGGCGTGCCGACGGGCATCATGAAGGCCAGGCTGTTGGAGAGCGTGGCGGGGATCATCAACAGGGCCGGGTCCATGTGGTTGGCCGCCGCGGCGGCCGCCAGGATCGGCATCAAGATGTTCGAAGTGGCCGTGTTGCTCGTCACTTCGGAGAGAAACGTCACGGCGATGCAAACGGTGGCGATGAGCGCCAGCGTCGGCAGGTCGCGCAGGCCTTCGACGCTCTCGCCAACGACGACGGACAGCCCGGTGGATTCGAACGCCGTGGCGATCGCGATGCCGCCGCCGAAGAGGATCAGCACACCCCAAGGAATGCTCGCCGCGGTGGTCCAGTCGAGCAAGCGGCCGCCCTCGCCGTCGCCGCTGGGGATCAAAAACAGGGCCAGCACGGCGGCGATTGCCACGGTCGTGTCGCCGGCCGCTGTGATGCCGATCCAATTCTCCAACAGCTCCGACCAGCCTCCGTACGGAATCTCGCGGGTGATCCAGGCCAGCGCGGCCAGGCCAAACACGAGGAGCGTCCGCCGCTGGGCCGTAGTCCAGCGGCCGGTTGTCTTCATATCGACAGACGCGACGCTGCGAACGCTCCACGACAGCACCAGCCACGCCGCGGCGAGCATCAGCACCGCCACGAGCCCGGCCAACATCATCCACTCGTGAAACGGCACGCTCAGGCCGGTGACGTTGCGATACACGGCCAGGAACACGCCGTTGGGCGGCGTGCCGATCGGCGTGGCGATGCCGCCGATGCTCGCGCTGTAGGCGACGCCCAGCAGCAAGGGCACGGCCAGCCGATTCGACTCGTCGCGCTCCAGCACCGCCAGGGCGACCGGCAGCATCATCAGCGCGGTGGCCGTGTTGGAAATCCACATGCTGCACAGCGCGGTGGCCAGCATAAAGGCGAGCACGATCCGCGGCCCGCTCGTCGGCCCGATCCAAGCGACCATGGTTTGCGCGATGCGGCGATGGGCGCCCCAGCGTTCGGCCGCCTTGGAGAGCATGAACCCGCCCATGAAGAGCAGCACGATCGGGTCGCCATACGCGGCCGCCACTTCGCTTTCCTTTAGAACGCCGGCGAGCGGAAACACGGCCAGCGGCACGAGCGACGTGGCCGCCAGCGGCAACGCTTCGAAGATCCACCAGGCGGCGCAAAGCGCCGTCACGGCGGCCGCCCAGCTTTGGGCGGCGGTGAGGCCGCTGAGGCGCGTGGCGGTAAAGACGACGACCGCCAACAATAATCCGCCAAGGGTGGATAAGTAGCGTCGGGGCATGAGCGGGCGGCGGTTGTACTGAGCCAAACCGCAAGCGGCCAGGGCGGCGAGCTCCCGATTTGTTCAATTGCCGCTTTGACGGAGCCGGTCGGCGATGAACGTGTCGATCACCAGTTGCGCCGCATGGTAGGCGACGATGGGGAGGATCGCCAGGGGGCCTACCGCCAACGCCAGGTACGCGCCAACCATGAGCGTCTTCTGGCTGCCGGCAAAGGCGACGGCGATCGCGTCGGCGCGAGCAATTTGCAGCACGCGCGACAAGCCGAATCCAATTCCCAAGAGCGCGACGTGAACCGACGCCACGGCGACAATCATCAACGCGACATCGGCAGCAGTGACAATCGAATCCGGACCGACGCCCGCCAGCTTCGACCCGGCCGCCACGGCGCCGACAAAGACCATCAACAGCACGCCCAGTTGAGCCAGGCTGCTGAGCAGGACGACGCGCCGCGTGGCCCATTCCCCCGCCGGCCGCCATTGACGCAGCAGTTGGGCCCCGATGATGGGCAGCACCACCAGCACGACGAGCCCGACGACGATGCCGCGGAAATCGACTTCCGCTCGCATGCCCACCAGCAACAGCAGCCAGGCGGGCACAACGAAAAAACACGCCAGGTTGGTGATCATCGTGACGAGAAAGGCCACCGCGTCGTTTCCGCCGGCGCGCCGCGTCCAAACGGCGGCGGTGGCCAGCGTGCACGGCACGCTCGCCGCGAGGATCACGCCCGTCGCCAGGTCGGCCGGCAGGGTGCGACTAACGAGCCAGCCGAGCGGCGGCGCCAGCCCGCTATTGAGACCGGCCGCCAGCCACGCCGGTCCCGGCCGACGCACCGCCTTCCACAACACGCTCGTTTCCAGCGGCAACGCCATGATGAACGTGACGACCGCCACGATCGCGTCGCCGGGCAGCCAGCGGGCAATTGGCCCCATCGCCGCCGGCCAGCCCATGCCCGCGACAAGTGCTGCGACGAGGGCCAGGAGAAACCAGCGCCGATAGAGAAACGCGATCATGGGCGAGATTTCGTATGTCCGCAATTCCCGTCACTGGCTTGGCTTTGATTCTTCGATCTGCGTCTTCAATTGCCGCGCGCGGAGCCGATTTCCGTGCTGCTGCGGCGACGAATCATCCTCCTCCAGCAGCGCGACGGCCTGCTGGAGCTGTCCTTGGGCTTCGAACGTGCGGGCCAGGTTGTAGCGGGCACCGGACGCCCAGGGCGAGTCGGCAGCGGTCAGCTCGGCCCGGCCCAGCCAGTGTGCCGCCACGTCGTACCGGCCGCCGTCGAACGACAACAGGCCGACCCAGTACGTCGCGTTCAACTTGGCCGTGGTACCGACGCGCCGTTCGCCAACCGATTGGGACCGCGCGATCTCGCGGTCCGTCGGACGCACCGATTTGCTGGTGTAGAGCTGGGCCGCATCGCGGTGATCGTCGGCGGCATCCTCCTCCGGCTGATCGCCCACCGGCCGGCGGCCTTGAAAGTGCCGTGCGCGGGCCTTCCATAGCAGCGGCCGCACCGCGAACGGCTCGAACGCCAGCGCCTCGCGGCGCAGCGCTTCACCAAGCCGCGAAAGCTTATCGCGAAGCGCGCGGAACGGCACCTCCCACAGCCGCGCGGGGGCCAGCTCCGGCACAGACTTCAACCGCTCGGCCAGGTCGCTCGGACGACTCGTCAAGATCAGGCGGTCGTCGCCGGTGAGCTTCGCCTCCACTTGCGACGCCCGCCGCGTGAGATCGAACCAATCGGCGACAATATAGGGCACCGCCGCCTTCAGGGCGTCCGAAGTTGCGGGATACGGCGCCTCATCCAGGTCGAGCTGCCGCAGCAGCGAATCGTCCTGGCCAGCCTGCTCGAGCGTGGCCACGCCTTCGCCGCCTGGGCCCGGAAGCGGCAGCCCGAGCCGTGTGTCGAATAGATAAAGCTCGTCATCGAGCAGCAGCGCGGCGAGCCAGTGCGGCGGAGAGCTGAGGGCTGCGGGCTGAGGGCCAGACGACGGCTGACCCTCTGCCCTTGGCC
>CAZHIV010000524.1:0-10634 GCA_964532675.1 uncultured Planctomycetaceae bacterium | reverse complement strand
GTGCTTATCGCCCGGAAGGGTTCAAGTGGATTCAACAATTGCCGTCGCCCCTGCGGACGAGCGCCCGGCGAAGCAAAAAAGCCCCGCGGCTTACGCAGCCGCGGGGCTTGGCACATCTCAAACGGTCAAATCCGATCAGCGGGTTCAGCCGGCCCGGCGGCGACCGAACAGGCCGACGCCGGCCAGTGCGATGCCGAGCAGCAGCATGCTGGCCGGTTCGGGAATGCAGGGCAGCGGAGTCAGATCCTGCACGTCGCCGTAGGCGATGCCGTCGTACCACGCGCGGTGATTATGGCTACCCTCAGTAACGCTGGCAGGGGCCGGAGGCCCGTCGCCGACGAACACGGTCAAGTTTTCACCCAGGACGACGTTGCCGAGCCACGCTGCCCTCAACCGCCGGCCACCCGGACCATCGGTCGAAGTGAGGCCGTTCATTTCGAGGTCGAAGTCGGTCTCGTTGTTGGGGTCTCCCGCGCCGACGTCGTACACGCCGAAGACGTATCCGTCATTTTGGCCTTTTGTGTAGTAAGGCATCCTCTCGTCGTCTACGCATTCGAGACAGGCGGCTATCTGCCAGTTCGGCCCTGTATCGCCCCAGAACAAGACATACACGCCTCTTGTCTGGCCCACGTCGCCTGGCAAAACATCGACGGTCGTCTTCAGAACCCGGGGATCCTCGGTGTTGAGACTGTTTCCGCTATCGAACTGGCCCCGCGCTTCGTAGACGGTGCCATTGCCGGTCCCCGCCTCGGGGTTGCCAAAGTCGGGGTTGATTCGCTGGCGCCAGAACCCGTCACTGCCGGAATCGCCGGTTGACCAGTTGCCGGCCGGGTTCGTGGTGGCATCAAACGGCTGGGGCGTGAAAGGAATTTCCGCACAGTTGTTGCCCGGGTCGCACATTACGGTGTTCGCCGGGAACGTAGTCTTACCACCACTGGTCTCATGAATTTGCGCATCGAAATAGGTTAGCGGCGCGGCTGCCGCGTTCGACGCCACGAGCAGCCCGACGGCGGCTGCCACCGCCAAGGTTAGTACCTGTTTGTAAGTCATTAGACGCATCCCTCCAGAGGTCACGGAACGTACCACACCAGATTCGAAAGAACAGAACAAAGGTTGGAAGAGCATTCAGGCGCTGTGGACGTCAGCACTGCCCGAAACCATCGTCCGCGGCCTGACGCTCATTCTGTACTCGGCAAAAAAATGTGCAATCATTCTCCGGAATAACTAAACTTTTTTACTCAAAAGCAGAATTTGTTGCCCTCCTGTAAGCGTTTCCACGAGTATTAGCCGGTCGGTCGGCGACGAACGGCGACCAAGGCGGCGGCCAAACCGAGCAAACACATCGTGCCCGGTTCTGGCACAGGGACGGCTCCACCACCGCCGTTGATGTAGTCGACGATGCCGCGGACGGTCGAACCGTCCGACTGAATGAAGAAGAACCGCAGGTCCTGGGTGCCGCCGGTATTGAAAATGTTACCGATGCTGACGGGCGTTCCGTTGGATTCGAACGCCATCGCGCCGCTGCCGCCGCCGCCGGTGGCGCCGAAGTTGTCGCTCCAGACTTGCAAGTCGAAGCCGTTGGCGCGCGCGACCACATAGTCGGCGGCGTCGACGCTGCCGTCCCCGTTGTAGTCGCCCTCCAGAGCGCCGGTTGAGAGATTAATCTCCGAGAGGACAGAATCGCTGGCTCCGCCGGCGACGTTCCAGCCGACGCCGTCGGGCGGCGAGTTGGGCGTGGGGTCGAACGGGACCCAGCCGCTCTTGGTGAGCGAGCCGGTCTCGCTCGTAATGTCGTAATAGATCATGTCGAAATCGTCGTCGGAGATGTTGATGAAGCGAGCCGCGCCGTTATTGGCAAGGTCGATCTCCAAGGTGACCGATTCGATGGGCCGCGGCGTCACGAACACATCCTCGAACTCGGCCAGATCGGCCTGGAAGACCGTGCCGGCGAACAAGAATGAAACGCGGTCGAACTCGAAGGCCAGGTGAGGCCTGGGCACGACGAGATTGTCGTCGGCGCCGTAGCCGGCGGGCGGGCGACCGTTATGGTCGATGCCGCCGCCCAGGGAGAAGGAGTAAGTGGCTGTGGGACCGAGTTCCTCCAAGGAGGCACTGACGGTCACCTCGTCTCCGTAACGGCCGACGACGATCTGGAACTCGTAAGTGCCGTCATCGAGCCCCGTGTTCGGCCCACCGGTCGCCAGATTGAATACCGGATTACCGCAGCCGGGGCTAGAGTTTCCGGTTGCGGTCGATGTGTTTCCGTTACTACAGGGACCGGCAAAGTTGGCTGTCGAACCACCGAACGTGCTCATATGCGAGGCCGTAAAGAAGTTTCCCGCGTCGGGGTTCCGCGCTTCCAGCCGGCCGTTGGCCCCTCCAGCCGAGGCGTTGGCGATGTAGCCGACCCAGCCTGCGGTGTCTCCCGCGCGCGTCTCCGGCGCAAGATTCGTCGGCTGCGGGTCGAGCGTTTCCCACTCGCTGTATGGCCAACCGTCGTTGAAAAAGCCCCAACGAAAGCCGCCGGATTCATTGCCGTCAATGCCGGTAAACGTCACCTGGCCGGAAAGCACCAGCTCCTGTCCATTGACCAACTGAACCGGCGTCGGCATGTTCGCCCAAACAGAGGCCTGCCCATCGTACAGGTTGATTGTGGGACTATTCGTGCCTGGATCGGTAATGTCCGGGGCCTGCGTGCCCGTAGTAGCAATCAGCGGGTCAACGGACCAATTGATAACGGGCGTCTGAGCTACGGCCTGGGTGGTCAAAAGGCCGCCCAGCATGATCACAACGGCGACAATACCCGTCGCACGAGTAGTTTGCTTGTTACACATAGGGGTAGAGACAGCTAAGGAATCTCGATCCGAGGTGAAAGGCATACGCCGCCGCCGACGACCGAAGAGCCCGAACCCGCAGGCAATCGCTGCGAGGACTGCGGCGGACGGCTCCGGAACGCTGAGGCCAGCCAGCATCGCATCGAACGCGCCGGGGCCGTTCACCTGGTTGAAGACGCCTCGGAAGGACAGTACGTCGTTGCGGTCGACCACGCCGTTGCCGGTTATGTCGCCGCCGGCGTAAGCGAGGGCATCCGTCGCGTGATTGACATGCAGCCCGCCGATCAAGGCGAGGTAATCCAACTCGTCGATGACGCCGTCGGGCGTGCCGGACGGGCCGGTGAAGTCGCCGGCAGTGATCGTATCGCCGGTGTACTCTGGTGCGACGGTCATCACCGCACCATTGGTGAGGGTGAGGCTGATTTGCAGGTCCTCAATGGGCGTGCGGCGCCAGACGTTATTGCCAAAATTCATGACGCCAGTCGTGGCCGGGAACACCGCGTGGTCCTGGCTGCCGCCGCCGTCCGCCTCGGAAAGCGTGGTCTGGCTGGCCGCCGGCGTGCCCGAGGTGATCGACCAATCGTCGTCGGGATCGGCCAGGATCATGTCGTCGGTAATGTTCTGCCACTGCGTTCCATCGAGCGAACCGCCGGCGGAAGTGATCGAGTAGCTGGCGACGTTGAGGGGGACGCCAGTGGGGTTGTTGAGAGTTATGTTGCCGGTGTCGCGATCCAAGCTGGCGGTGAGGAAGATGTTCGACCCGGCGGGCACGAACGCCAGGCCGTCGAACCAGGTTCGCTGGCCGTTGTCGGCGCCGGGGAGGTCGTCGATAAACACGCTGATCACGCTGGCCGACGAGCCGCCGATGGTCTGCGTGGTGAGTTGGGCCGTGCCGGCCAATCCCATGCGCAAGTCGCGCGAGAAATTCAAGTCGGTGTTCCCCGGCGTATTGCTGACGAAGGGACTGGGGTCCTCGTCGCCCGGATCGTTGGCGCCAGCGCCGAGCGGGTTCGAGAGGCTATCGGCCGGCGGCGCGGTCCAGACCGCGCTGGAGGCGAGCGTTCCGGCCGTTGCGCCGTTGCCTGCGTCGCCGAGCCGATCGTAGAGAGTCAGGTTGCCCGAGGTCAATCCGGCACGGATGTTCCAGTTCTGTGCGCGATCGGTCCAATAGACGACGTAGACGTCGTAGTCGGTCGCCGCGGACAGGCCGTCCGACCCGCGGAGGACCATGCGGATTTCCGGAACGTTTTCGCCCAATTCCGACGCATAGATCGTATTGAATCCATCGGTGGGGACGCCGAACTGGGGATTGCTCCGCCAATGCCACTGGTTATCGGCGATGATCGGAGTGCCGCCCGTGAGCGGATCGAGGATGCCGTTGTTCGACGACACGGGGATCGTGCTGCCGTTGCTCTGGTACAGGTTGGCATAGGGATAGCCGAAGTCCTGGCTTCTGGCGTCGACGTAGACGAGGCCCTGGGCGTGAAGCAGCGCGGTACAACCGAGCGTCGCCGCTGCGATTGCGATGAGGAACGAAAGCGAGCGATGCGTTCGAGGCCTGACAATTCCTTTGGAGACAAAATCGGGTGTCATAAGGTGTGCCTATGGAATAATGGTGCGAAAACGGAAATCTGACGCTTCTCCACGGCTATCCACAGCTATTTCTTCTTAGTATTAAGCGGCACGTCGAAATTTTTTTCTATTGCCCCGCCGTCCTGCTCTACGACGAACTCGTCCGGGTTGTATCCAGGTGGAACAAAACTGACATCCTCGAATCGCTGCCCCGACTGAGTTGCCGGATCGAGGCAAGTAATGGTAATCTGATATCGGCCCGGCAGGAGTCCATCTCCGTCCTTGAACGTACTCGCTTCATATTCTCCGTTGGTGCTGAAGACCGCGCGTCCGGGTCGGCTCGGCAAACCCTCGACGCCCGAACCGGAAACTTGCACGAAGGTGATGTTGCCCACTGCCGGAGGCGGCCCGCCGTCGAAGGTGACCCGCCCGGTAACCGGTACGATCGGCAGCCCGTGGTCGCCCCCGCAGCCGGCAGCCAAGCCGCCAATGGCGGCCAACAAGCCTGTCGCAATTCCATACTTCATCTGGCGCGCACCAAACTTACGCTTTATGGCTCACGGAACGGCACTTCATTGCCGGCCGTTGTGCCGTACTCGTTCCACACAAAATAGTCGATAGTTTCTTGCACAAAGCGGACGGACGCGTCGCCCATCAGCATGTTGCATCCGCCCGGATGCATGCTCTTGAAGCCGGTGGCGTCGCCGATATCTGGGTTTGTCTGCGTAATGGTGCCCACGATCGGGACCATGTTGTTCAGCGGAATGATGGTGCTCGACATAGGAAAATTGTTATTGAATACACCGGAGCGAGTGTGCTGGGCCGGCAGCGTCTCGCCGGCCAGGTACGTTTTCGACAGGCCATCGGTAACCTGCTTGAACTTCCGTGTCTCCGGCGTCCGAGCGAACATCCCTACCCAAAGGCCTTTTTGAACACAGTCGCCGACTTTGGCGTTCTTGTAGCAGGGAGCACAAGTTGCCTCCGCAGTTCCAAGGTTACATCCCATGCACGTACGCCTCGACTCGGTGATGTCGCTGCTGTCGTACTTGCATGCTTCGAATGGGGCGCCGCCCATCGACGTCGGCCCCATCGAGCCGACGTACCAGAGACCTTGCACCACGGGCACGACGCTCGAGCCAAGAGGTACGCGGTCATTGAAAATAGGGGTTGAGGCACGCTCGTCACTGGGGCAAATCAGACCTGATACGACCGTGACGGCGATCTTGCCGCGGTTCGTTGACAGATCGCCGACGGCCCCGGAATGGGCCCAACACGTCGTATCATTCTTCGTCTCAAGTTTCAGATCGAGGTCGTTAATCACATCGCCTTCTTCCATGAACTTCAACATGCCGATGACCCAGCTCCATTCAAGTTCTGTGCCGACGAGCCCTTGTGCTTCCAACCAATCCTGGAACGAAAGGCTATTATCGTTTGGATACAATCCCGATCCGGCCGGCAAACTCTTGTACGTCCCCTCATAGTTGTGCAGTGCGATGCCAATCTGGCGCAGCTTATTGGTGCACTCGGTGCGCCGGGCCGCTTCGCGGGCCGCCTGAATCGCGGGCAGCAGCAGCGCCACCAGGATTCCGATGATGGCGATCACGACAAGTAATTCCACGAGCGTAAACGCTCGACGGCATCGTGGCATGAGTGTGTCCTTTCGAGCTGGACCCAACGAATCATGACCAGTCGCGTTGCAGAAGCCGCCCGTGGTCACGATGCCGCCTCAACTCGAACGGTTCTGGATTGCGCGCCTTGACTGTGTTTCTTTTTTTATCGACCGTTAGCGAGAAGACTTGGGACGAGCCCAGGAATCCGCCCAGTGTGCACGGGATAAATCCCGCCGCGAAGATAGGGAAAAAGAGTCCGCCACGGTGGTGAGCGATCGTCTTCCGCGAGGACGTGCTCCGTCCCTTCCTTCAGACGTCATTCTAATTACGTATGAAAATTCCTGAATGAGCAATTGCGTAAATAATTTATGCTTTTGCGTCCGGCCACGGTTGGGGTGAGCGAATCGATTCGTCGGGCGATGGGCTAGCGAGCGCCGTCGCCGGCCCTGAAGAAGAATGACTAGCGGCCGCCAGGCGCGAGGGAAAGGCGCTCGGCGAAATGTCGCGATCAAGCAAATAAATTTCGCAAACCAGTATGCGAAATTGACACGCTTTTAGATCGTCCGCAAAGTGGAGGATAAGGTGCGCGCCGGCGGCGGGGGTCTTGCTGTGCGCACGCTTGCGCTGCCGCCGGCGTGACCGCACGGCGCTTCGGCACGACTGATCGCAGAGACTTTTCCCCGGAGTAACCCCATGAGGCGCCTCGCGAGATGCTTTCTGCCGGTCGTTGCCGCGGCGATTGCCCCGCCGGCCATCGCGCAGATTCCGCTCACCGTCAACAACGGCGGGTTCGAAATCGGCTCGCCTGAGGACGTGCCGAGCGGCTGGACGCCGGTCGTGAACTCCTTTTGGATCGGCGACTCGGATCTTGGCGTCCAAGCCGGTCCGAGCACCGGGTACTTGAGCCCGCAATACGCTTCTGCCAGTTGGCAGCACGCAGGCCTGCCGAACGCCAACTCCCTGGCCGGCGGCGCCGCCTACATCGCCTCCATGCGGCAGGACATCGACCTGACGCCTTACTCGTCGCAGATTAGCCAAGGCGGCCTGCACCTCGGCGCATCATACGCGTATTTCGACAACGACGGGAACGACATCGGCACGATCTTCTACGATTTCCTGGACGCCAGCAATGCGCCGACCGGCACGGGCTACTCCGCCCAGACGCTCGACAGCGGAGGTTGGCAGTTCGTACAGGATCTGTCGGCCGCGGAGGTACCCACGAACGCGGCCAAATTGCGAATCACGCTGCTAGCCGAGCGCATCAACACCTTCGGAACGGCCCGCAACGTGGCCTTCGACGCCATCGGCGCAAGTTTGCAGCCGCCCCCGCCGCCAGTGCCGCCTTCGGGGATCGTACACGGCAATTTGATCCAGCTCGACGGCAACGGCGCCTGGACGTGGTACAGCGACGAGCGAGCCATCGTCGACCCGAACAACGGCCGCGTGCTGCTGAACTCGGTCGGGTTCGCGCCTTCGTATCCGAGCGGCGGCGGCGTGGACGTGGTCGATTTCGATCCGGCAACGGGCCGCCGGGTGCGGACCCCGCTTTCGACCATTCAGGTCGACGATCACAATAACGGCGCGCTGTTGGTGCTGCCGGACGGGCGTTATCTGGCAATGTACGCCAATCACGGCAACAACGGCGGGCTGGGCGATGAGTTCAGCCGCTGGCGGCGGAGCATCAATCCCGGCGACAGCACGTCCTGGACGACCGAGCAAACCTTCAATTGGTTCAACAACGTGCCTGGCGCCAACCAGACCGGCAACCCCGATGCCGCGAACGTCAGTTACCACAACCTCTTCTACCTGGCCGGCGATCCGGAAGACGATGAAGACGATGTGATTTACAACATCTCGCGCTCCTACGGCCAGTTGTCGACGAACGGGGCATCGCAGAACATGCCAAACATCATGCGCTACGACATCGACACCAACACCGTGGAATGGGCGGGTCAAGTGCTCGAAAGCGTGGCTGGGGGGTACTCGGCCTATCTCAAGTATGCCTCCAACGGCGTTGATCGCATTTATTTTACCAGCACCGAGTCCCATCCCCGCAATTACAACAACAGCGTTTACTCCGGCTACATTGAGAACGGGCAGACGTTCGACATGCTGGGAAACGTGATCGACAGCAACATCTTCGACAACGGAACGGCCGCCGGGGGTTCGGGTTTTGTGCCCGACGTCACCGACTTCACGCTCGTGCAGCAGGCGAACGCATTGGGCGAGGGGTATAACCGGCTGTGGACGGTGGATACAAATCTTGACGCCGAGGGGGATCCGATGGCGCTGTACATCTCTCGCTGGAACCCGGACGGCTCGACCAGCGACGGCAGCACGACCAATCCCATCGATCATCGGTTGCATTTCGGCCATTGGAACGACCAGACGCAACAGTGGGAGACGCATGAAGTCGCCAAGATGGGCAATCGCTTGTATCGAGGAACCAATATGAGCGAACAAGACTACACCGGCAACGCCGCGCTCGTGCCCGGCGACCCGAGCACGATCTACGTTTCCACGCCGTACGATCCGCGCGATCCGTCGGGCGAAACGTTTACGACCTCGTATGAGATCTACAAGGGCGTGACCGACAATGGGGGCGCAAGCTGGGCGTGGTCTGCGATCACCGAGAACTCCCTGGTCGACAACCTCCGGCCGATCATCCCGGATCCCCAGGGCGGGGATACCACCGTCATCTGGTTCCGCGGCCGGTATACGACGGCTCATTCGATCGATGCCACGGTCGTCGGGATCGTGGAGCGCGGCGACGAGCAGCTCGGGCTGGTCAACTATGTCGATGCCGCCGCGTCCAACACGATGTTCGCCAGCGGGGCTGCGCTCACCACGACGGGGCCCTCCGGCAGCAACGGGCCGCTGGACGGTAACTGGCACCAGCGGACCGGCTTCGGCAACGGCGGCAGCGTGCTGACCTCCAGCGAGACCGGCTCCGAGAACGCGCCGATGCTCAAAACCACGATCGATGGATCGGAGCTGGACGACGGCACGTACGACATCTTCGCCTTCTTCTGGAGCGACGACGATGAAGATTGGCGGCTCCTGGCCGGCCTGGAGAGCAACAATCTGATCGATTTTCGCCGCTTCGGATCGCAGCACGCCGAGGCCGACCAGTTCGTCTCGATCGAAACCGTCGCGGCAAACGGCAACGACCGGCAGCTCTACCGGGCGTATCTCGGCAGGACCGAAGTGGCCGGTGGCACGGACATCGACGTGTTTATCGACGATTGGCAATCGTTTACAGGCGGCGCGATCCGCACCTGGTACGACGGCGTCGGCTACGCGCTGGTCTCGCCGATTGGCCCGCTGCTGGTGGGCGATTACAACGAGGACGGCACCGTCGACGCGGCCGACTACCTCGTGTGGCGCAAGGCCCTCGGGCAATCGGCGGCGCTGCCGAATCGCGACACCGACAATTCGGGTCCCATCTCGATAGACGACTACGAAAGCTGGCGGCAGAACTTCGGCAGCACCTTGGCCGGCTTGGGCAATGGCCTGGCCGTGCCGGAACCGGCCGGCGGACTGCTGGCGATGTTCGTCGTGGCCTTTGCGGCCTTCGTCCGGGTATCGCGTGAATAAAGGTCCTAACAGGGGTCGGGCACATGTACCTGCAACGCACACGATCGAAGGCGTTCACGCTCGCCTGGACATGCCTGGCCTTGGCGTGGGCATCGACGGCCACCGCGGTCGACGACCGTTCTTACGTGTCGTTCGAGAACGGCGAAGGGCGGTTTGCTTTGTTCGCAGCGGGCCGGGCGGTGCCGCTGGTGGTCAGCGACAGCGACTACCCGGGCGTGCTGCGCGTCGCCAAACACTTGCAGGCCGACATCGAACGGGTGACGGGAACCGCCCCGGAGATCAGAAGCAGCGACAGGCCCCAGGGCAAGTTATGCGTGCTGATCGGCACGATCGGGCACAGCCCGCTCGTCGACGCCTTGGTGGAGAGCAAGAAGCTGGACGTTGCCGGCGTGGCGGGCCGTTGGGATACGTTCCTCCTGCAGGTCGTGGAACGGCCGCTGGCCGGCGTGGATCGGGCGCTGGTGATTGCGGGCAGCAATAAGCGGGGCACGATCTACGGCATGTACGACCTCGCGGCACAGATCGGCGTGTCGCCGTGGTACTGGTGGGCCGACGTGCCGGTTCGCCAGCGCGAGGCGCTCTACGTGCACGCCGGCCGCTACTGGCCGGGCGAGCCGGCCGTGAAGTACCGGGGCATCTTCATCAACGACGAGGCGCCCGCCCTGGCCGGCTGGGCCCACGAGAAATTCGGCGGCTGCAATTCGAAATTCTACGACAAGGTCTTCGAGCTGATCCTGCGTATGAAGGGCAATTACCTGTGGCCCGCGATGTGGGGCCGCTCGATTTACGAAGACGATCCGGAAAGCCCCCGGCTCGCCGACGAATACGGCGTGGTCCTGGCCACCTCGCACCACGAGCCGATGATGCGGGCCCATGTCGATTGGGAGCGCAACGGCAAGGGGCCGTGGAATTACGAGAAGAACGAGGCCGTGCTCCGTGAGTTCTGGGCCGAGGGCATCCGCCGCACGAAGGATTTTGAAAGCGTCGTGACGGTCGGCATGCGGGGCGACGGCGACGAGCC
>CAZHIV010000523.1:0-3764 GCA_964532675.1 uncultured Planctomycetaceae bacterium | reverse complement strand
ATATGTGCGCAGCTATTTATCTCGCGTGCGCCGGGGCAACAACCGGTGGCGGCCCTGGTTGTGCACAACCTGGGCCGCCGACCGAAATCGGTATCGCGCCGGCTCGCAACCTAGCTACTTTGCCGACGTCGTCCGCCGACCAGCAGCCCTGTCGCGGCGAACAGCGCCAGAGCAATGGCCGAGGGTTCAGGAACGCCTGGAATGTTACCGGCGCCAAGTGGTGGAACGAGGGGCCCGGTCAGCAGGATGTTGTCGAAGCCCATGTCGGTCGTCGTGTACAAGGCCGACGGGCCGCCCAGCCGCAGGGAGTCGAAGCCCGCTTGCGTAACGCGCAGATTGGTGATGACGATTTCTCCATCGACACCCGGCGTGTTCTGAGCATTGTTCATGCCGTCTCGCAACAGGTCGATGGTGGCGGTCAGCGTGATGTCTCCCGATTCGCCTCCTAGTGTCGGTGCGAAGGTGGCTTCCACCGTGTGCCAGCCCTCGGTAATGCCCAGCGCGGCGAAGGCCTCGAAAGCCGTCACCAGGCCATTGCCGCTGGTATCCCAAAGCGGGTCGAAGGCGAAAAACTGCCAGTCGGGATTGACATCGGATTGGAGGGCGAACAATTGAGCCCGAATGCCAAAAAGCGCGAACGCCCGGTTTTGACCATTGGTTCCGGTGTTGGCCGCCCCAGTCGTACCGGCCGGGTTTGCCGCCTGGACAGTGGCCCCGTTAAAGGCACCGATCTCAAACAAGTTAGCCGGAGCATTGCTGCGAAGTCCGATGGTGTTGCGCTGCAGCGCTGAGCTCGGCGTGAAAATATCGGCCCTCAGCACAATCGGCTCGAATCCCTCGCTCGGAAAAATCGACCCGTCGCCGCCCGGATAGTTGGGCGGCACGAAATTCGGATCCAAGTCGGGGATGTACTCCACGCTGCCGTCGGGTACGCAGCCGCCACTCGCGCAGCCCGAGCCATCGTTCGGCGTGTTCGCCAAGTGGTTCAAATAGGTCGTGCCCGAGCCGCCGGTGTCGGGCGGCCCACCGAACTGGTCCTTCCACGCGTCGTATTCCGGCTGCGTCCCTATGTCCTTGCGCCATTTCGGATAATCGGCCGCGTCCACCGTGCCGTCGCCGTTGAAGTCTGCATTGATGCCGGCGGGTTCGACCGTCAGCTGGAATCTTTCCTCGACTTCGGCGGGAGTTCCGGCGGGGACCCCGCCGAGAGTACCCGAAATGCCCCCCCACACCGCGTGGAGCGCGGCTTCGCTTCCGTAGCTCTCGAAATCCTCGTCGACAATTACCGTTTGACCAAACGCCACGGGTGCCAACAGCCCCATCGCGATGAACAAGAAACAGTAGCGCTTCATAAGATTGACCGTCCTTCGTGATTGGTGCCCGCTTGTAGCTTGAACCGTCGGCCGCCTGAGTGTGGGCCGAGCCAATGCTAGGATTCTTGAAATCGTGCCAATGCAGTAGCCGCCCCACGAGGCCACCGCCTTATCCTCAGAATAACTGGCCTGTGCAGCATCGCCAATAAAAATGTGCGCAATTGTTTCTCGTTTTTTCGCAAATCGACCTGGCGCGCGGTTAAACGTGTAGGCAATGTGACTCTGGTCGCGCCCCGCGACCGCGACAGATGGGCGGCGACAAACGGCCTCCCGCCCGGCTATAATAGCGCCTGCCGGACCGATTGCCGGCAGCTCCATCGCCGCCATGCAAGCGATTGCAGTCCGCATATCTATTCAAAAACTCACTACCGGGGGAGGGCCACTATGTCGCGGTCCCAGCTCGCCAATTATCTTGCTTTTGCCACGACTTTGATCGCGGCCGTCACCCTTACCTCCTGCAGCTACGGCCCCAGCCGGCTGGAGCCGCCTCACATCGACCCGGCCGATTCGGGACGACAAGCAATGGAAATGTACGATACCAACGGCGACGGCCGCGTGGCCGGTGAGGAGCTCGAGAATGCGCCCAGCCTCAAATCGGCCCTCTCTCGATTGGATACCGACGGCGATCAGGCCGTTTCCGCCGACGAAGTGGCGGCCCGCGTCAAGGTTTGGCAGAACTCGCAGCTCGCCGTGCTGCCGTTGACGATAAACGTGACGCTCGATGGTCGGCCCCTCGCGGGGGCGACCGTCACCTTCGAGCCCGAGCCGTTTCTCGGCGACTACATCGCCATGGCCACCGCCACCACGGACGAGTTTGGCGGCAGTTCTCCTTCGGTGCCCAAGGAGCTCCGCCCCGACCCCGAGCGCACGCCGTCCGGCATTCAACTCGGCCTTTACCGCGTGAAGGTTTCCAAAGTCGTCAACGGCCAGGAAAGGATTCCCAGCAAGTACAATGAGGAGACAATCCTCGGCCAGGAAATCTCGCCGGACGTCAAGGAGATGGCTAGCCTGCGGCTCAACATCAAGCTATCGACCAAGCCGTGAATTAGCCGCCCGTCGCGGAGCAACGCGGCGTCAAACCGCTATCGAAGCTCCGCAACCTCGCCGTCCATCCGATTGGCGAGGTTTCGGTGCGCCCAGGGATCAATGTCGTAAGAGATCGTATGCACCGAGCCGTCGCACATGGCCATATTCAGACCGGCGCTGTGGGCGCTGCCAAAAGCGCCATACGTTGGATAGCCCGGCGTATCCTGGCGCGGCTGATAGAAGTCCGAATTCGTGACAGAGGAAAGCGGAAAAGGGGTAGGCGTTGTTGTGCCAGGAAAAAATTGCGGTTCGAATGCCACTCGAAAATTATCCCATTCGTAGCCCACGTACATGCACTGGTTCTCGCCCCAATCGAAACTTGGATCTACTGTGGAATTGGCTACACCGTCGTAAGCCTCCGGCTTGACGTATTTTTCACCCACCATGTAGGTATTCGACGTTCCATCGAGGATGTTCGCGATCTTCACTTCGCTCCGATAGTAGGAGACGCCGGACTGGCACTTGGCGAACTCGGGCCCCAAGGGACCACCCTTTGTACATTTGTCGGTCATCGACCACTGCGGCGCGTTATCGGCGTCGTTGTAGTTGTTTGGCACCCACCAAGTGCCGGGAGGAACATCCCAAAAGCGACTGCTGCCCGCATTGGCGGCATAGTCCATCTTGACTACTCCCCTATTCAGAGCCAATGCCGTCAACCAGGTTTGTACCCGCATGCCGCTCATCTGGGAGCGCCGGATTTGTGGTCCGCGGCGCGTGGGACAGTGAAACATCGGGATCGGCGTGGTGTGCAACGTTATGCTGGCCTGCTGAAAAGCAATTGAAGGCACGACCAGGCCGCTCCCCAAATCGCGCAACGCTTCTTCCTCTACGTACGTGAGTATGTCGTACGCCCACCCGCCTGGCTGGTCTTCGCCGTAACCACGATTGGCGTCCCCGGTATAGAGATATCCCCAGCCGCCGGACGGGAAAAAGCCGTGCGTGTCTTCATGCAAAAGCCAGCCCAGCGCAATCTGCTTTACGTCATTCTTGCACTGCGTGCGCCGAGCCGCCTCGCGAGCGGCTTGGATCGCCGGCAAGAGCAGCGCTACCAGGATGCCGATGATCGCAATGACAACCAGCAGTTCTACCAGCGTAAAGCCTTTCTTGCTGCGCGTCCGTACCGATTGCCGAGATTTATTATTCATTGCGATGCGATCCTGAAGCGTTGTTAATGCGTCCTTGCTACGTTGTCCTGGCCACTCTGCCGCTTCCGCGGGCAGATTTGCCGAACGCCGCCTTAAACGCGCCTGGCGTCATGGTGAAGACCAGGACGCCAGGCCGAAACGATCAAGCTGCCCCTGTAAA
>CAZHIV010000522.1:0-5813 GCA_964532675.1 uncultured Planctomycetaceae bacterium | reverse complement strand
GTTTCCAGGGTGCGGGTATCGCTGACCGTGACGACGGCGCAACGCACCGATTTTGGCGATTGGCAGCGGTGCTGGGCGGTGGATTGGCTCATATCGGGGGCTGGGGATTAGGGGCTGGGAGCGTGAAAACGGCAGTTTACTAAGACGGTATAATAGGAGAGACGGACTTCCCACGCCATGTGGCAGCGAATGTCTCACGCGGATGATTGCAAAATGCACGACCACCCTGCGGGCGGTGCCCGAAATTGCAAAATGTCAATTGCCGAATCCCCAATTCCCAATTTGCAATTTGCAATTTGCATTTTGCAATCTCGTTTCTTGCACCCGTCGATCGCCGCACTCGCTTTGGCAGTCGTTCTAATCATCGGCGTCGTGGCACGGGCCGACGTGTTCGAACTGGCAGGCGGCGGGCGCGTCGAGGGGCGGCTCGTGGAATCGGACGACGAGGATCCGTCGACGCTGGTGATCGAGCTGGCCGACGGCGGGCAGTTGAAGGTTCCCCGCTCGCAGATCGTCGGCCTCACGTCGACGTCCGACGTCGCGGCGGAATACCAGGAGCTGGCCCGCTCGTCGCCCGATACGGTCGCGGCCCATGAGAAAATGGCCGAGTGGTGCCGCGAGCACAAGCTGCGCGACGAGTCGCAGCTGCATTGGGAGCGGATCCTGGAGCTGGACCCGAACCACGTGGCGGCCCGCGCGGCGCTGGGCTTTCGTCAGAAGGACGGCGAATGGATGACGCGGGAGGACGTGATGGCCTCACGCGGGATGGTGCGGTACGAAGGCCGGTACGTGACGCCGCAGCATGTCGAATTGATGGAACGCCGCAAGGAGAAGAAGGCGACAGGGGCCGATTGGGCCAACGAGCTGGAGCGGCTGCGGCGGGCTTTAATCGGTCGGCGGCAGGAGCGGGCGGCCCAGGCGCTCGCCGAGATTCAACAGATTCGCGATCCGCAGGCAGCTGAAGCGGTGGTCGGCATGCTCCGCCGCGAGGACGATCCGCGGCTGAAGCGGTTGTGGATCGAGGTGGCCGGGCGGCTGGACCATCAACTCGCCATCGACGCCCTGGTAAAGCTCTCGCTCGCCGACCCGGACCCGGAAATCCGGCACGACTGCCTCGAGTATCTCATCAAGTCGGGCCGGCCCGGCCTCGTGACACCTTACATCCGGGCGCTGAAGAATTCCGATAACGAAATCGTCAACCGCGCCGGGGCGGCCCTGGGCCAGATCGGCGACCGCGACGCGATCGGCCCGCTCATCGACGCGCTGTTGACCAAGCACCGATTCCAGATCGGTGAGGGTGGCGGCCCGAACCAGCACGCGTACACCTTCTCGCCGGACCACCCTTCGGGCGGTGCCGGCGGCGGTTTCAGCTTCGGCGGCAGCGGCCCGCAAATCGTCACGCAGCCGATCCGCAACCCCGACGTGCTGAGCGCGCTGGTCGCGCTTTCGGGCGGCGCCAGCTTCGATTACGACCAGCGTGCCTGGCGCCGCTGGCTGGCGGCCCAGGGCAAGCTGCAGGCGGTGGACATGCGCCGCGATGAATAGTGTCTCACCACAGAGACACAGAGATCACAGAGGAAAGCCCATATTGTTGCAGGGGCGAAATCGCCCATGGGTGTCTTGCTTCTCCGTGCCCTCTGTGCCTCTGTGGTTACTTCACCACCGCCGGTGCGGTGCGGTCTTCGAGGTTGGGGCGGAAGACGGTGAGGAGCAGAAGCGGCAAAAACCAGGCAAGCGCCAGGCCGCCGGTGTGGGCGTGCCAGAACTGGGTGCCCAACATCAGGGCGGCGGAGTAGCCGATGAGCGTTCCGAGGTTCTTTTGCGCCGGCCAGAGGGCCATGCTCACGCTCAGGCCGACGTGCGCCGCGAGGATCGGGTAGCGGTAAATGGGATTCCAGAACTGCCATGCGCCGGCCAGGTGGTCGACCACCGGAATGCGCAGGCCGAACATCTGCCGAAGGCTGGCCCAGAACATCGACGCGTCGCTGGACGAGAAGGCCAATACCACGACGAGCAGCGCCACCATCGTCAGCGCGCCGATGAGGAATCGCCACAGTCCGCGCTGCCAGTAGAAGCTGATCCACAGCGGAAGGAGGAAGAGGGGGTAGTAGATCGTACCAAAGGCCAGGCCGATCATGGCTCCGGAGAGCAGCGGGCGGCGGTACAGCAGGATGGCCCAGGCCAATAGGGCGCCGGGCAGCGCGTGCGTGATGTTGCCGGTCCACATGGCCGTGTAGGGGAGTAGCAGGTAGAGCGTGGCGGCGGCGACGCCGGTCTTCAGGTTGTCGAAGTGCCGCATGCCGACCAGGGTCAGGCCGAGCACGATCGCCAGCTGGGCGAGAATGGCCATCACGCGGGCAGTCACCACGTGGACCAGCGGGACGAATTCAGCCGCTTCATCTTGGGTGCTGGGGATGAGCGTTTCCTGTTGGCCTTCCGCGCCCAGGACGGTCTGCGTCGAGATTTGCGGGAGCAGGTAGATCAACGGGAAGCCGGGCCCGTGCGTTTGCAGGCTGCTCAGTTCGCTTTGCGAGGCGGCGAGGTCGCGCAAGTGGGCGGCCCGCTGCGAGCCGACAAGGTCGGCGCGGTCGGGCGTTCCGGTGACGACGTTCGCCATCAGGAACACGAACAGCGAGGTGCCGAGAAACGCCAACCCGCCGGCGGCGAGGTTCGGCTCGAGCAGCGGCCGGCGGACCATGAAGGCATCGAGCAAGAGGCGAAGCATGAAGAGGCCGCTGACCGAAAACAGCCAGATGTAGCCGATGTGCTCGACGACTTTCGCCCGCGGGCCGGCGGCTCCGTGCTCCAGGCCGTATTGCACCATCAGCAGTGCGGGCGCGAACAGGATCAGCCCCAGCAAATCCCAATTCCGCAGGCTCCAGATGCGATTGAACTTGAAGTACAGCGCAACGAGCAGCAGCGAGGCGAGATACGCCCAGGTCGTGGGGTTCACTTGCTGATATTGGAAGAGTATTTCGCTCATGGGGGAGCTATCGGCTGTCGGCTATCGGCTGTCGGTCGAGCCATTTGGCCTCTTGCCCTGTTCTGGCTGAAAGCCGACCGCCGACAGCCGAGAGCCCTCCAACCGCTCGCGCGCTTCATCGGCCCAGGGGCTGGCCGGGGCCAGGCTCATGAACAGTTGCCAATGGCGGGCGGCTTCTTCGCGGCGGCTGGCGCGGTCGAGCAGCCGGGCCAGGTGATAGTGGGCGTCCGCATAATCTGGATGATACTCCAGCGCCCCGCGAAATGCCGCCTCCGCCAGTCCCGCGTCGCCCTGCTCGGCCAGCACGCAGCCCAGGTTCGAGCGGGCCTCCACAAAATCCTCGTCTAGCTCGATCGCCACATAGTACCGTTCCCTGGCGGCCGACAGGTCGCCGGCCCGATACAGCAGCTCGGCCAGCGCGAAGTGGTCGTCGGCCGTAAAGTCGCCCGACACCAGGATGGCTCGAAACACGTCGAGGGCCTGGTCGTCGCGGCCGCTTTCTTCCAGCTCCTCGGCCAGGGCCCGCAAGTCCTCGGCGGCCATCGGATGGGCACCGCGGGCGCGGCGGGCCGATCCGTCGCGCAAGGCGGCGACAAAGGGAATAGCGGCCGGCATATCCGCCTCGCCAGCCGCCGGAGATTTAGCCGCGTCGAAATCGATGAGGAGCTGGCCGCTCGGTTCGGCGAGCCCTTCGCCGCGACGCACGAACAACCGCCGCCCTTCGACCACAACCGCCGGATCGGCCAGCGGACGCGACGACTCTGGCAACAGGCGCGAAAGCTCCTCCAGTCGCCGGTTGACCGTCGACACGCTGCAGCCTGCCGCAAGCAGCCCGGCCAGCTTCCGCGCCACGCGAACTTCCTCGAAGTCGAAGTAGGGCAGCCGCCGCACTTCGCGCTTCGCCCGCAGGGCGCCGCGACGATGCCATTGGCGAATCGCGGCAATCGGCGCGCCCACGAGCTCGGCCAGCATCGCGGGCGTGTACAGCCGCTCGATGCCCTGGCCGGATTCCACGAGGCCTATCCGACCCCAAAACTCCGACTCGCCGACGAGCTCGACGTCGCCGGCCGCAATTTGAGCGCGGGTGTCGTCATCGAACAGCTGGCGATCGGCGGCAACCTGCCGCAGGTCGCCCCGTTCATCGCCGACGACGATTAGGTGGGCGCCTTCGCCGGGCCGCTCGACGACCTGGCCGCCCGAACCGCGAATCAGCTCCTCCGCCTCGCGCCGCGACATGCTGGCCAGCTTGCCGACAAGCAACACTCGTCGGCCGGCAAGAGTCTGCCCGTACTGTTGAGTGCTTGAACCGCTCACGCCAATGACCCCGCCCACTAATGACCCCACTCTGCCGCCGCCTGCTAGAGAGAACACCGCGAAAGGAAATAGTCTCACAGCCAATCGGCCGAATGTCAACGTGATGCGCAGGGCTGGCTCTGGTTGAAGCCCGCGCAAGAGAGGTGGCGCCGGTCCGCATGAGCAGGAGGTGTCCGAGCTTGTCAGGCACAGCCTGACCTACTCGCTCAGCCCGCGCAGGGGTCGACGGGGACTTTCATCACGACCGTCCGCGGGACGCGATAGGTGTAGGTCACCGGCACCTGCTTGGTGACGACGCGGGGCACCTGCACGACCTGCTTTTCGCAGACCCACTTGCAGACCCGCACTTCGTACGGCTCGCAGCGCTCTTCCTCGACCATGCGGCATGTGGTGACTGGCACCTGGCGAACGCGCTCCTCGGTGACCATGCGACAGACCTGCACGGGCACCTGGCGCTCGACGCGCTCGGTCACTTGCCGGCATACCTGGTAGGGCACCTTCCGCACGCGCTCCTCGGTGACCATGCGACAGACCTGCACGGGCACTTGCCGCACCTGCTGCTCGGTGACCATCCGCGTGACTTGCACCGGCACCATCTCGGTGACTTGCTCGGGCACGTAATGCACCTGCTGAACCTGGCGGTAGACCGGGTTCGGCCGCCACACGCGCTGCACGACCCATTGCGAAGGCGTCGGCGGCGCGAAGAGCCAGCCCGGCGAGCCGGGCACGCACACGAGCTGGTCCGCCCAACAGCCCTGGTCGACGCACTCCGTGCGGCAGGTCGTCACGGGCCGCATCACGGTGCGGCACTGCGGCTGGTGCACCGTCTCGCACACCGGCCGCTGCACGCAGTACCGCTCCTCGCGCATCTGCGTCTCCATCACGGGCCGCTGGACGACGTATCGTTCCTCTCGCTCGCACGTCTCGACGACGTTGCGCACGACGTTGTAGCTGCAATCTCGCATCACCGTTTCGTACACGGGCCGCTGCACGCAGTAGCGCTCTTCGCGCATCGACGTCTCGTACACGGGCCGCAGCACTTTGTAGCGCCGCTCGCGCTGCTGGGTTTCCCACACGGGGACCTGGCGAGCCACTTCGTGTGCTTCGTAAACGGTTTCGCAAACCGGGCGGTAGCTGGTTACCTGCCGCTCCTCGCAAATTGTCTGGCAGACAAGCCGATAGGCTGTCTCGCAGCACTGCGAGCGCGACTCGCGGGCAGCGCCCCCCAAGAACAACAGCGCGATAGCCGCGACGCCAAGAGAAAGTCGAGTATTCATGACCCCAGTGATCTCACGAAAGACAAGTTACCGTCGCGTCCGTGCACCGACACCGCGGGACCACCATGTCGCCTGTCACCCCTCCTACTTCAATCTGCCGGACAACCGGCGTTCTGGCAAACGATAGCGTTGCATCGCAGCGCCGCTATCAAAAGATGAACTACGCCCGGCACAACGCTTTACGATTTGCGAAAATTTCTCGAGCCAACTCCATTCTTTACCGACACGTTGCCCCCCGG
>CAZHIV010000521.1:0-15803 GCA_964532675.1 uncultured Planctomycetaceae bacterium | reverse complement strand
GCAACGAGGGCGACGACCGGCTCTACGGCGAAGCGGGCCACGACAAGCTTTCGGGCTGGGGCGGCGACGATTACCTGGACGGCGGCGCAGGCGACGATCTGCTCTTCGGGGGCGACGGGAACGACGTGCTTGTCGGCAACGAGGGCGACGATCGGCTCTACGGCGAAGCCGGCCACGACAAGCTTTCGGGCGGGGGCGGCAACGATTACCTGGATGGCGGCGCTGGCGACGACCGGATTTACGGGGGAGCCGGCGACGACGTGCTGATCGGCGACTCGGGCGACGACGAGCTATACGGCGACGAGGGCAACGATTTGCTCTTTGGCGGCGACGGCAATGACAATTTGAACGGTGGCATCGGCAACGACGTGCTGGTCGGCGGCGCCGGCGAAGATCAACTCTATGGAGGCAATGGCAACGACATCCTCATCGGCGGAGAGGACGCGGATTTTCTTTACGGACAAAATGATGACGACCTGCTGATTGGCGGCACTACAAGCTACGACGGTGATCTCGCGAAGCTTCGCGATCTCGCGCTTGCCTGGTCAAGCGGTCTTCCGTATTCGATGCGCGTCCAACAGATCGAAGAGGAAGCATTCGTGGCGCGCTTGATTTCCGCCGAAACCGTGCACGACGATGGCATCGCAGACACCATCTACGGCGGCGACGGACAGGATTGGTTTTTTCAGACCGGTTACCTGGCCGTCTACGTTCCTCACGATGTGCACAGCCACCACGATGACGAGGAGCCGGCGGAACATGGTCACGACAGCTCGCATCACCATCCCGGTCCGGTCGTTCTGGATCATCCGCCCGAGCTGGAAGGGTTCGCTCTGGTTTCGGCCATCGATCACTTTAGCGATCGTCAGTCCACCGAGGCGATACATTCGAAGTTTCCGCACGCGGATTCCACTGTATTGCAGCGCGAGCACCTGTCGCTCTACGAGCTGGTCCGCTACGACCAGGTGACGCATTACGCGATGCATAGCGGCGCCTGGTCCAATCCGTCGACGTGGCACGACGCCGTCGTGCCGGGGGAGGCGGCGCGCGTGTTGATTCCGCTGGGGGTCGAGGTCGAAGTCGATGGACTGATTCCGGCGCGCCTGGCGTCGGTCCGTGTCGACGGCACCATTTCCTTTGCCACCACGGTCGATACCGAGCTGCGCGTCGACACGATGGTCGTGTTCGACACCGGCAGGTTCGAGATGGGCGCCGCCACAACGCCGATCGCGCCGGGCGTGTCGGCGCGGCTGGTGATCATTGACAACGGACCGATTGATCGGACAGCCGACCCGTTCGCGCTTGGCCGGGGGCTCGTCAGCCACGGCAGCGCGTCGATCTTTGGGGCGCAAGTCAGCTCCTATGCCACGCTGGCCAGTGCGGCGCTGGCGGGGACCGAAGTCTTGGCGCTGGACGGGCTGCCCGTCGGCTGGAACGTCGGCGATACTGTCGTCATCGCGAGCACCGTCGCCGGAACGGAGCAGAACGAGGTGCGGCAGATCGTGGAGATCAACGGCGCGCTGATCGGCCTCGACGAGCCGCTTTCCCACGACCACGTCTCACCGTCGGCCGAGCTCGACGTGCACGTGGCCCACGTGACCCGCAACGCCGTGATCGAATCGGAAAGCACGTCGCTCGATCGTCGCGGCCACGTGATGTTCATGCACAATCGCGACGTGATGATCGGGTTCGCCGGCTTCTATCGTCTGGGCCGCACGAACAAAATGGAGCCGGTCAACGATCCGGTGGTCGACAGCGATTGGATCTTGCAGCCGGGCACGGGCACGAACCCGCGGGCACGATACTCGGTGCACTTCCATCGCGCCGGCTCCAGCATTGACGACGTTCCGGCGGCGGTTATCGGCAGCGCCGTCGTCGATAGCCCCGGGTGGGGTTTCGTGAACCACAGCAGCCACGTCGACATGATCGGCAACGTGGCATTTGACGTGCACGGCGCGGCGTTTACGACCGAGGTGGGCGACGAAATCGGCAGCTTCCGACGCAATCTGGCGATCGGCACGTCGGGTTCGGGCGAGGCCGTCGAGTCGCGGCAGTACATCGGCGACTTTGGCCACCGGGGCGACGGGTTCTGGTTCCAGGGCGTCGGAGTTGCGGTTTCGGGGAATGCCTCCGCCGGTAACCAGGGCAGCGCGTTCTTCTACTATGCCCGCGCTTTGACCGAAGGGGGGGCGAAGAAGGAGTTCCTGGCGGCCAATCTGCCCGATCCTTCGATTGCCGAGGGGGCCGCGACAATCGACATCGGCAAGATGCCCGTTGCGTTGTTCGCCGATAACGTTGGCTACGCGTCGGGTGCCGGGTTGGAAGCCTGGTATCTGATGGAAAAGGACTCGGCGGGACTTTACAGCACCATCCAGGATTCCACGTTTTGGAACAATCGGCAGGGCGTGAAAATCCCGTACTCGCGCCAGACGATTGTGCAACAGATCAACGTGCTATATGCCCGGCAAGCAGGCGAAGAACTGCCTCGAACGGGCGTGGGCGGCAACGACGTGAGCCGGGACATCATTTTCAATGAGCTGTCAGTTCAGGGCTACGAGATGGGCCTCGTTGTCCCGCGGCGGGGCAGCACGATTGTCAACGGCGGAAATTTTGTCGACAACGCCCGGGGAATTCTTATTCAATCCGGCCTCGGCCGGAGCGCAACAATCACCGGTCTGCAGAGCGTCCCGAAGATCGTGATGGCGCTCGACATGCGAGGCATCGTCGGCGGCATCGAGCACTTGCTCCTCGAGGACATCGTGATTCTCGATTTCGGCCCGTTCATCAACCAGCGGCTGTACTACTCGCAGCAGCAGGCAGACGCGGTACTGTTCCCATCGCCGCGTGAAGGTTTGTCGCCGGAATATGTTGGTCTGACGAATCAGCAGCTCTGGGACCAGTTCGGCGTTGCTTTGGGCGGCGCCATCGCGCCGCCAAACGCCTACACGGTACCGCAGATCGTGGGATTGATTGAACCAATCCTGTAATCGCCCCGAGGCTGCAAAACCGCGGCAGACCGCGCGCGCTCCGCGAAGGCCCACGGGATGCTGATTGACAATACGTGCGTTTGCTATGGCTGGTCGCGGCGGGGCCAGCGGACTCCGGTGCAATCGACTCTGACGTCGGCGTAGCGGCTCGGGCCTTCGCGCTGCAGCACCGGGGGATCGGCCAGCGTGGCGCCGCTCGCCACGTTGCCGCTCACGCGCACGCGATGGGCGTACTTGCCGTGGTCGACGAGCCGCATGTTCTCTGCCGAGGCGTCGACGTGCAAGCCGTGGATTTCGTAGCTGCCGTTGTTGCTCGTCGCCTTGCCGATGTAGAGCAAAGTGGCGTCTCGATTCAAACCCCAATAGCAGCCGTAGACGTTCAGGGCGCCCCCGCGGAGCATCTCGAAGACCCGCCGCGTGCCGGCTCGCACGTCCATGTTATAGATCGTGTGCACGACCGACTGGCTGCAATCGACGCGGTACGGCACGCGCACGTCGTGGAACAAGGGCGAATAGTGAGTGAGGTGGTCGGCGTGGTTGGCGTCCGGCTCGTTCACGCATTCGATGCCCCGCTCGGTGTTGGTAATCGAGATCTGGTCGGTTATCAACTTGCCGCTCGGAATCGCATGGCGATTGCCGCGGCCGCCGTGCGCTTCGACCAGGATTCCGCAGCCGGCCACGAATCCCGACTCGCCGAGAGGAGCGCCACACAGCATGAGCTGCGCGATTCGCCCACCGTGGCCCCGGTAGACAATCATCGAGTCCCCGCGCCGGCCGGTCCACACGAGCCGCGTACAGCCGATGTCCTTGCGGCCGATCGAATAGGTGTAGCCTCCGCTGCCGACCAGCGCGGCGCCGTGGCCGTTCGGCCATCGGATGGGTGTCTCGACGTAGTAGTCCGCGAGCTTTCCGGCCGGGGGGATTTCGATGCGTCGGGCGATCTGGTCGGCCAGGATTCGAGATAACAGGGGGCCGTTATCCACTGTCGGATCGTTGGGCACGCAGCCGTAGTCGTCCCACGTGGCGAGCGCACGATCGGCCTGCCGTGTCACGACGAGACTCTCAAGTGCGTGGACGCGACTATGGAGCGTCTCCAAGGCGGGCGGCTGCGCTCGAGCCGAAACCGGCAGGACCAGCAGCCAGCAGGCGGCGGACAAGGCTCGGGTGGTATTCATTGTTGATTCGGATTCGCAGGTGTTTGGCGAGTGTATTCAACCGCGGTGGCGCCAGGCCGTCTTTTCAGAATATCGCGATCCGCGGAGACCGCGGAGGCCTGGAGCAGGGTTTTTACCGGTTTTTCGCGATATTCGTGCCGTTGTGGCACGCGGGTGCCCATGTTCGTTCTTGTAGCCGAATTCGACGCCCCGTGTACAATAAACAGTTGGCACAACGAAGTAACTGCCGCCGCGCCGTCGCTTCGCGGCGCGGGCTGCTTATCACTTCGTCGCGCTTTGGCGCGTCCGCGAAACGGGCCTTTCGGAACAGAACATCTTGAGCTTTAGATCGACATCGATGATGACGAGTCGTATCTCTCCTAGCACGATGGGTCGGTCGCGGTCCGCGGCTCGGACCGGGCTGGCGGTGCTGATCGCGTTATCGCTATGTCCCATTGGACAGGCCATGGTCGTCGGCAATGTGCCTGGCGTGGTCCCGGCGACGACGGTGAATCCGGCCGACTACGTGGGCTGGAACGAGGGCGATCCGGGTTGGAACAACATGACGGCCGACGGCGCTAACTACGTATATTTGGGCGATGGCTGGGTCCTTTCGGCCCGGCACGTCGGATACAACTCGGCCAACGGGGTAAAGCTTCAAACGGTGTTGCCGAACGGCGACCCGGGATCCGTCCAAACGTTTCACCGCATCCCAGGCAGTTACTACTTCGATTACGGATATCCGCAGGGCAACACCCGGTACTACGCTGTTTCGAACCCGACCACGATCCAGTCGGAAACGGGCCAGTCGATCTCGCTCATGGATTCCAAGGGCACGTTTTTCACGGACTTGCAGTTATTTCGGATCAACGGCGATCCCGGCCTGCCGGAGTTGACGATTGCCTCGCAGCCGATGCCGCAGAACTTCACGCGGACGACGGCCCCGGAAGTCGTGATGATCGGCCGCGGCGAAAGCCGCGAAGTCAACGAGCGACATTGGAACGTCGTCAAAAACTCGCCGACCGATTGGGACTGGACCTCCACCACCGGAGCCGGTGATTATCAGGGCTATAACCGGAACGGCGTCGTGGTGAAGCGGTGGGGAACGAACCGCCTTACGGATCCGCGGCCGAATTTCGGCGGCGATCCATCGGATCCGGGGGCGATCAACTACACCCAGCAAATCGAGCCGAATCTCGGTCCTCTCTTTAACGCCAGCGAGGTCGTCTCCGATTCGACGGTCGTGTATTCGCTGCAGACCGGCAACGATACGCGCGACGTCATCTCGCTGATGACGGTTTACGACAAAACGACCGGGGTCGGCCAGACTCCGCTGGAGTTTCAAGGCGTCGCCGGAAACTCCGGCAGCGGCGTTTTTTACAAGCGCAACGGCACGTGGGAACTCGTCGGCATCGCCAATGCCGTCTATCGATTCCCGGACCAGGCAGGGCTAAGGAACGTCTACGGCAACGGCACGCTGATTTCCGATCTTTGGTATTACAACCAGGATTATCTCAACAGCATCAAGTACATCATGGAAGCGCATCCCGACTATTCGCACATCGGGGATGTGAATCTGGACGGCAACGTCTCGGGAGACGGCACCGGCCCGCCCGGGACTGACGACGTGACCGATTTCATTCTCGGCTGGGGATACGATAACGAGAGCGGCATCGGAACAGTCGCGTCGTGGAGAAATGGAGACCTGAACCGCGACGGGAAGACCGACATCCAGGATTTCATGATGCTTCGCAGCGCGCTCAACGGCGAGATCGCCAGTTCCGCGATTGCCGCTCTGTTTGGCGATGCCTCGATTGACTTCGACAGCCTCATCGTGCCGGAGCCGGCGACGGCCATTCCGGCGGGCGTGGCCGTCGCGTGGCTGGCGCTGGTGGCGCGGCGGCGCCGCTGCCGAGGGATGACGCAAGCGGGAACGGTCTAGGCTCGGCGCGACTTCCCAGCATCTTTACTTCGCAATCCGCTGAGGAAAAACTGGTGGCACGACCGGTGATGGTGAACATTCCGCACGCCCTGGGCAAGGAGGAGGCCCGGCGGCGGATCGACGAAGGCTTTGGCCGCATGCGGCAGCAAATGACCGGCGGCATGGCCGGGATGCTCTCGTTCGAGGAGCGTTGGGAGGGCGACCGGCTCCACTTCGAGGGCCGCGGCTTGGGGCAGTCGTTGACCGGACGGCTCGATGTGCGCGCCGACTGCGTGGAGATTCAGCTCGATTTGCCGGAGATTCTGGCGGCCCTCGCCGAACGGATCACCGGCCGCCTGCGCCAGGAAGGCCGCAAGCTGCTCGAAAAGAAGTGAGTGCAAGGCCACGCTAGTCCGAAGCGCCAGCGAGGGAAGTGCGGGCATGACCCTCGCTGGCGCTTCGGGCTGGTGTAAGCGCATCAATAGCCGAAGTGGGCGGCGGCGTGTAGCTTGGCCTGTTCGTCGATCGTCAGGCCTTCGATCTTGGCGGCGTCGAACGAATGATCGCGCGTGAGATGCTCCCAGAAGCTCATGCCGCTGACGCCCGCCTCAGGCACTTCGATCGTCTTCAGCCACATGCGCAGCTCGTCGGCCTCCAGGCTGCGTAGCCACTTGCTGGGCGGCCGGCCGTGGCGCGACTTGCGCTGCGGATGGGGCTTGCGCTGTTCGAATTCGGCGGCCAGGTTCGGCGGCAGCTCGGTAAACTCCGACTCTTCGCCGCGCCGCAGCTCGGCGGGAATCAGCGCGTCGTCGAGGTACCCCTCGCCCTCCTGCTTCGGCTCTCCCGTGCGCTTGTGCACGGGTGTCGTGATGCCCGCCGGCTTCCATTGGCCGTCGACGAACCGCTCGCGCTCGAACCAGCGCCAGGTTCGATTCTCGGCCGCCGTCCAGTGGACGGGCACGGCCTCCGCCACAGGTTCCACGGGCGGCGTCTTCGGCTCGGTGGCCCGCATCGCCGCGGCGGCCAAATCATCGAGGCCATAGACGCGGAGCTTGTCCGCCAGGGTGAACATCCCGAAGCCGAGCCAGAACGCGAATTGTCGACGTGTCATCGTTCAACCTGCCAAGGCGGCGTGAGCGGAGTACGCCACAATTATAGGCTGGCGGATCGAGCCCTATCGACACGTTTGGGCCGATTATGCGGGCCGGGCACCGGATCGCGGCCCGCTGAATTTGCGGCAGCGGCTGGGCCTGATAAGATACAAGGCGAACTTACATGCACGTTCGTGCCGAGCGCGAACCCCCTTTCGGCTTCGGGATCAAAACATGAGACATATCGCATATTTGCTGGTTGCTTTGTCCATCGCATCGGCCGGTTGCCGGGCGGACGTGGAAACCACGGACGATTCGCATCGCATCGAGGTCGAGGTGCCCAAGGTGGAGATCGGCGAAGAGCCAGTGGACGCCGACGTCGGCACGGATGAAGACATCGATATCGACACGCCCTCGCCGGGCGATACATGAGCCAGGACTTTGCGACGACGCGTTGGAGCATGGTGCTGCGCGCCGCACGTCGCGGGGAAGCGCCGGCCAGCCGGGACTTGGCGGAGCTATGCGAGCGGTACTGGCTTCCGCTGTACGGATTCGCCCGGCGCAAGTGCAGCGCGATGCACGAAGCGCAAGATCTGACGCAAGGTTTCTTCGTGGAATTGCTGGAGCGCGATCTTTTGGCGCGCGCCGATCCGGTGCGAGGACGGTTCCGCACGTTCCTGCTCGCGGCGTTTCAGCACTTCCTTTCCCACGAATGGGACCGGCAGCGGACTCAGAAGCGGGGCGGCGGCCGCACGCTCCTCTCGCTCGACTTCGCTTGGGCCGAGTCGCGGCTGGTTGGCGAGCCGGCGGTCCACGACGATCCCGAACAGGAATTCGAGCGGCTTTGGGCGCTGCAGTTGCTCGAGTCGTCGCTGGAGGCGTTACGCTTGCAGTATGGGGAGCGGGGGCAAGGGCGCGTGTTTGCCGCCCTGAAGCCGTTCCTGCTGGGCGAGCAGGGCGCGGCCCTTTTGGCGGACGCTGCTGAGGAGATTGGCGTCAGCGAAGGCGCGGCGAAGGTGGCCCTGCACCGGCTGCGGACGCGGTACCGCGAGGCGCTGCGGACCGAGATTTGTGCCACCGTGTCGAAAGCAGACGAGGTGAACGACGAGATTCGTCGCTTGTTTGCCGCCTTCGGCTGATTCGGGCAAATTCGCCGTAACCTTCGCCGGGTTTTCCGTTAAATAGCTATAGGCCAACCACGCCCATGCGTTTGCGGGACCCATCCCATGACTGACACCGCCGTTTGTCCAAAATGTGGCAGCCAGGTGCCGAGCCTTTCGCCCGGCGGCCTCTGCCCGAAGTGCATGCTGGAACTTGGCTTGGCGGCCACCGGCGGCTCGACGGAAAACGCGGCCACGTCGCCCTATTCGCCGGCTCCGAGTTTTGTCCCGCCGGCACCCGACGTGCTCGACAAGCTGTTTCCACAAATTGAGATCGTGGCGCTGCTGGGGCAGGGCGGGATGGGCGCCGTCTACCGCGGCCGACAACCGAAGCTGGACCGGCCCGTGGCTATCAAGATCCTGCCGCCGGAAATCGGCCGCGATCCGGCCTTCGCCGAGCGCTTCAATCGCGAGGCGCGGGCCCTGGCGCGGCTCGGCCACCCGAACATCGTCACCATCCACGACGTGGGGCAGGCCGGCGAGTTTTACTACTTTGTGATGGAATACGTCGACGGCACGAACCTGCGGGAGCTCATCCGGGGCCACAACATCGATCCACAGCAGGCGCTGGCGATCGTTCAGCAGGTTTGCGACGCCCTCTCCTACGCCCATAGCATCGGGGTGGTCCACCGCGACATCAAGCCGGAGAACATCCTGGTGGATCGCGCGGGCAAGGTAAAAATCGCCGACTTCGGGCTGGCTAAGCTGGTCGGCAGCGACGCGCTGGACGTGTCGCTCACCGATTCCGACCAGGTGATGGGCACGTGGCGCTACATGGCCCCCGAGCAGTTGGAGGGCGCGCGCGACATCGACCACCGGGCCGACATTTACTCGTTGGGCGTCGTGTTTTACGAGCTGCTCACCGGCGAAGTGCCGATGGGGCGCTTTCGGCCGCCGTCGGAAAAGGTGCACGTCGACGTGCGGGTCGACGAAGTCGTGCTCAAGTCGCTGGAGCGCGAACGGGAACGGCGATATCAGTTGGCCAGCGACGTGAAGACGGACGTCGAGCGGTGCTCGTCGTCCATGATCGATTCGAAGCGGACGCGACCGAGTCTCTCAATCCGCGGAGAGAGAAGCGGCACGCGACACTGGTTAAGGTTCGTGTTACTCGTAGGAGGACTGATGATGACTCTACTAATCGCGCTGTTCGCGTTCGTGTGGCTCAGCTTCGCGCCGCTGGAGGGCCAGGCTGTGACGCAGGTAGAAGCCGAGCGAATCGAACGGGCCGAGGAATTCACCGGCGAAGGCTGGCAACTCTGGCAGCAGCAGAAGTATTCCGATGCGATCGAAAAATTCGAAAAAGCGACCGAGCTCGATCCGCAGTCGGCCAATGCCTGGAACGGCCTGGGCTGGGCCCGCTTCAACAGCGGCCGTGCCGAGCAGGGCATCGAGGCGTTCGAAAGCGCCGTGGAGTTGGAGCCCACTCACCCGGCCGCGCTCAACGGCTTGGGGCAAGCGTACCTGAGCTACGGCGACTTGAAGAAGGCGGAGAAATACCTGTTGAAGGCAGCTCCGCAGGCTTCGGCCGCCGCCTACGGCCTGGGGCGCTTGTATCTGCTTACCGGCAAGTACGCCGCCGCGCAGAAATGGTTGCAAAAGGCGCAGGGCGACCAGCCGAGTGATCCCGTATTGCAGCAGATGATCGACGCGGCAAAGAACAAGAACCTGCCCGATGACCTTCGCCGCCAAATCGCACCGACTGGCAAGCCGAAGGATTCCGCATCCACGGCGGCCGCGACGAGGGGTTGGGACTACTTCAACGCGGGCAAGTTGCGCTCGGCCGAGGTCAACTTCCGCCGTGCGTTGGCCAAGGACCCGGAAAACGCCGCGGCCCTCAACGGCCTGGGTTTTTGCTTGCTCACGAGCGGCAAGTGGGCGGAGGCGAAACGATACTTCGAAGAGTGCCTGAAATTGGAGCCCGATGCCGCAGGGGCCATGAATGGCTTGGCGCGGTGCTTGAAAGCCGAGGGCGAAGTCGAGGAAGCGATCGCCCAGTGGGAGAAAATGCGCGAGAAGTTCCCGGGGCCCAACGCGGCCGCCGTCGGCCTGGCGACAACCTATCTCGAACGCAACGAGTATGCCAAAGCTTTGCCGATATACGAAGAGCTAGTGGCCGCGACGCCCGACAACGCGGAGTTCAAGCAGGGGCTCGAAGCCGCTCGCAAAGGCGCTGCCAAAGCTGAGAAGCCGGCGGACTGATGGCATTTGAACCCGTTTGAATCGAATTGCACGATGCCTATAATCGGACCGTCGGGCGCGTGGTGTCGAGCATTCGTCGCCGCAGCGCCCGGCGGTCTGCTGTGTTTCATCGATCAACTTCAAATCAAGTCCAGGCGACTCATGCGGTTTTTACTCACCTTCTCGCTTTGTTTCTTTGTGGGATCCCATGCGTTTAGCGGGGAGCCGCCGCGGCCCAACATCGTATTCATCCTGGCCGACGATTTGGGGTACACCGACTTATCCTGCTACGGCAGCGGGTACTACGAGACGCCCCATATCGATCGGCTGGCGGCCGAAGGTGTGCGCTTCACGGATGGTTACTCGTGCGCGCCGAATTGCCAGCCGACGCGGGCCGCCCTGTTGAGCGGGCAGTACGGGCCGCGGACGGGCGTGTACACCGTCGGCAGCATCGATCGCTTCAACTGGCGAAGCCGGCCGTTGCGGCCGGTGGACAACGTCACCGCCTTGCCGCTGGAGATCGAGACGATCGCCGATCGGCTGAAGGCGGCCGGCTACGCGACGGGCATGTTCGGCAAGTGGCATCTGGGCAACGACGCGGCCCATCATCCGAGCCGGCGGGGCTTCGACGAGGCGATCGCATCTTCGGGACAGCATTTCGATTTCCAGACCGATCCGCCCATGGAGTATCCGGAAGGCCAGTATCTGGCCGACTTCCTCACCGATCGGGCCGTTGATTTCATCGCGCGCCACGAGGCTGAGCCGTTCTTCTTGTACTTGCCGCACTTCGGCGTGCACTCGCCGTATCAGGCGAAAAAGGATTTGATCGAGCATTTTCAGGACAAGCCACCGGAGGACGGGCATCGCGACCCGACGTACGCCGCGATGATCGCCAGCGTGGACGCCAGCGTGGGCCGCGTATTGGCGAAGCTCGACGAATTGGGCTTGGCGGAGAAGACGCTGGTAATCTTTTCGAGCGACAACGGCGGCGTGGGCGGGTACCGCCGCGCCGGGCTGGCAAAGGACGGCGTCACCGACAACGGGCCGTTGAAAGGCGGCAAAGGCATGCTGTTCGAGGGTGGCGTCCGCGTGCCCTACATCTTTCGCTGGCGAGGAACCATCGACGCGGGACGCACCGACGCCACGCCCATCATCTCGGTCGATCTGTACCCGACGCTGCTGGAGCTGGCCGGCGCGGAGCTGCCCGCGGATCAGCCGCTCGACGGCGCGAGCTACGCCGGGCTGCTTACCGGCGCGGCGGATTCGCTCGACCGCGACGCCGTCTATTGGCATTTCCCCGGCTACCTGGGCGCGGGCGCCGATCGGTGGCGCACGACGCCCGTCGGTGTGGTGCGGGCCGGCGACTGGAAGCTGCTGGAGTTCTTTGAGGACGGTCGGCTGGAGTTGTACAACCTGACGCAGGACGTCGGCGAACAGCGCAACCTGGCCGCGGCGCAGCCGGAAAAGGCGGCCGAGCTGCGGGACAAGCTCGCGGCGTGGCGCGAAGCGGTGGGAGCGAAAATGCCCAAGGCCCGGGCGGCGGGCGGGGAGCGGGAATCCAAGGGGCTGCGGAAGAAGAAGCAAAAGCGCAAGCGGGACGCTAAGCCGCAAGCGGCGGATTGATTAGAAGCGGTTTCAAAACTCCCCCTCTCCCCCTGGTAGAGGGCCGGGGTGAGGGCGAAATACCAGCAACCAATGCACCCTCACCCTGCCCTCTCCCAAAGGGAGAGGGTTTTGAAACTGTTTCTAGGTTAGCTGTTTGCGGAAGCGGGTGACGCTGGCCGTCAGGATCACGACGCAGCAGGTTGCCAGGCCGACGGTTTGCGGCACGAGGTCGAGCAGGTCGGCCCCGCGGAGCACGATGCCGCGGAGGATTTCGAGAAAATACGTCGCCGGGATCGCGAATGTGCACACGTAGATCGGCAGCGGCATCTCGCTGCGCGGGAACATGAATCCCGACAGCAGCACGGTCGGCAGCATGATCATGAAGGCGATCTGCATCGCCTCGAGCTGCGTCCGCGCCAGCGTGGAGACCAACAGGCCCAGCCCCAGGCGCCGAAGATCGCGCCGCGGCGAACGGCAAAGCTCACGTCATCGACCGCCACCAGCTCGCCGAACCGGCGGGTGAGATGTTCGAGCTCGATAATCGGTTCGGACATGACTCTTTGCTAGTGAATCCTGAAATATCTCACGCAAAGGCGCGATGGCGCAAAGAAATCGGAAAGAAGCCAGGACTTGTAATTTAAGTTTGGTTCCTACTTCCGGCCGAAATGGGATTCTATTACGGAACTTGTGCTGACCTTTGCGCCTTAGCGCCTTTGCGTGAGATCTCCTTCCAGCCAAACATCTGCCGACATGCCGGGGCGGAGCCGGCAGGTTCGACGCCGAGCGGCCGGGCGAGCGCCGCGGCCGATCAGGCTTTCCAGACGTTTTTCGCCCCCGGGGCGACGGCGTGCGTCGCGTTGCGCGTATCCACGACCAACTTGGAATGGCGGACGACCATTTCCCAATCGAAGGCCGAGTGATCGGTGGCGATCAGCGCGCAATCGAGCGACGCCAGGTACTCTGGCGTAAGCGGCTGCGACTCGAGCTTCGGCACGTCGAAATGGCGCATCGAAGGCAGCGCGGGGATATGCGGGTCACTATAGCTGAGCACCGCGCCCTGCTGCCCCAGCAGCTCCATCAGCTTGAACGACGGGCTCTCGCGGGGATCGTCGACGTCGCGCTTGTAGGCCACGCCCAGGATGCCGATCTTGCTGCCGCGGACCGGCTTCGACTGGGAATTGAGCGCCGCGGTCACGCGGTGGACGACGTACTCCGGCATCCGCGCGTTGATCTCGCCCGATAGCTCGATGAACTTGGCGGGGAACTCGTGCTTCCGCGCGACCCAGGACAAGTAGAAGGGATCGATAGGGATGCAATGGCCGCCCAGGCCGGGGCCCGGATAAAACGCCTGGAAGCCGAACGGCTTGGTCTTGGCCGCCTCGATCACTTCCCACACGTCGATGCCGAGCCGATCGAAGAGCATCTTCAGCTCGTTGATCATGGCAATGTTGACGCTGCGGTAGGTGTTCTCCAGAATCTTGCAGGCTTCGGCCACCTCGCAGCTCGAGACGGGCACGACCTTGGTGATGGCCTGCGAATAGAAGTCCGCCGCCAGCTCGAGGCTGTTCTCGTCGATGCCGCCCACGACCTTGGGGATCGTGCGGGCGGAGAACGTCGCGTTGCCGGGGTCCTCGCGCTCCGGGCTGAAGGCGACGAAGAAGTCGCGGCCGGCGGTAAGGCCCGACTCGGCGAGCAGCGGCAGCACCACGTCGCGCGTGGTGCCGGGGTAGGAGGTGCTCTCCAGGATGACCAACTGGCCGGGCCGCAGCACCTTGGCAATCGCCCGCACCGTGGCCTCGACGTACTGCAGATCGGGGTCGCGGCTGTCGGTGAGCGGCGTCGGGACGCAGATAAGGATGACGTCCGGCTGGCCGAGCTCGGCCATGTCGCAGGTGGCGCGGAAGCGGCGCTCCTGGAGCCAGGCCGCGATCTGCTGGGACGGGATATGGGCAATGTACGACCGGCCGCGGTTGAGCTGCTCGACCTTGGCCGCGTCGACGTCGAAGCCGATCGTGGCAAACCCCGCGCGGACGTACGCATCCAACAGCGGCAAGCCGACGTATCCCAGGCCGATGACGCCGACCAAGGCCTCATGGTTGCGAATTCTCTCGCCCAGTTGCCGGGCGACGTCGTGCGCGGTGGCAGTCATACGCGGTTTGAACCCTTGTGTCGAAAAGCTAGCATTTCTAGAACCAGCTTCAAAACTATCGATGCTTGCGGCTCAGTGGCACAGGCCGCTGGCCTGTGTCACAGTTTTGGAGCTTTCCGCACCGGCTAGCAGCCGGTGCCACTAGTTTTGAGCCGGTCCTAATCAGTATGAGCGAAACGGCCGGCCGTGTCAGCGGCTGCGGCGGTGGGCCACCAGCTCGTCGAGCCAGCCGGCCAGTTCGCCCGTTTGGTGACGCCGATTGTATTGCTCGCGAAATGCGTCGAGCCATCCCTGGGGCGGCTCGGGACGGGTGGTAATTGCCGCCAGCAGCGCATCCGCGACGGCGCCGGGCGCCGGATTCTCCAGGCACCAGCACCACGGCAGGCGCTCGATCAATTGCCAATCGGGGCGCGTCGGATTGATCGCGACGACCGGCCGGCCCGTGGCCAGGTATTCGAAGAGCTTCGAGCTAAGGCCGATCACCTCGGCCCGCTCCCGATCGTCGTGCTTGAGCAGCACGTCGGCGCCGGCGATTTGCCGCAGGGCGTCCAGGTGGCTGACGGGGCCGAGGAGTTGAATGCGGTCGCGCAGGTCCGCGGGCACGGCTTCGGCAGCGTCGCGGGCATAGCCCACGTGGCGGAATTCGGCGTCGACTCCCCGCTCCAGCAGCAGCCGCAGCGCGGCCGCGATCGTTTCCACGGCTCCCCGCCCCAGCACGCCCACGGCCCGAATACTGGCACGTGCCGAGCCTGCCGCATTCGACGGCGCCGCCGATTGCACGAATTGCTCGTCCAGCAGCTCGGCGGGGATTCCGTTCGTCAGCGTGCGGATCTTTGCCCGGGCGAACGGATACCGCCGCGACGCCCAGCGGGCGTGGAGCGGGATTGCATGCGTGCACAGCGACGCATGGCGATAGATGTCTCGCTCGAATCGTCGATGCCGGGCAATCAACAGGCGCTTGACGCCGCGTGGCTGGTGGCGGCAATCGATCAGGTAGGGATCGCGAAAATCGGCCACCCACTGGGCGCCCGTCGCCTCGGCGACTTGCCGGCCGGCCAGATGTATCGAATGGGGAGTGCTGGAGGAGAGCACCACGTCGGGCCGCCACCGGCGCGCGATCTCGATTGCCTGGGGGGCGAGCGCCTTCCATTTCCACACCACGACGTCGGGCACTGATACGGCGTCGAGCAGCTTCATGGCGAGTCCGCGGATCGACGCCTCGCTTCGCTCGCTCGACCGTGGCCCCGCCGCCGCGGGCGACGCGGCCGTCGGCCCCAGATACTCCACGCGAATATCCGTATGAAGCCGCTCGGCAATCGCCTCGGGCGTGGCCGTATGGCCCCGATGCCGGCACAGCACCAATGGCGTCCAGCCGAAATCAGGCAGGTGCCGAGCCCATTGACTCACGCGCACGGCGGCCACGATCGTGTCGGGGAAAAAAGTCGGAGCGAGAATCAAGATCTTTGGCATCGATCGAAGCACGATTACCTATCCAACCGGCTCCTCGCGCTCCGCTGAGGCCGGCTGATTGTCCTTGATCACCTGGACCAACTTGCTC
>CAZHIV010000520.1:0-15127 GCA_964532675.1 uncultured Planctomycetaceae bacterium | reverse complement strand
CGCGGGCGGTGGTGTAGAATTGCCTGTACCCGCGCCGTCCCACCGCTTGCGGTTCAGCTCATGCCCGCCACGACCCCCGACCTCAGTTACATGGACAACCACGCCACGACGCGGGTCGATCCGCGCGTCGTCGAGGCGATGCTGCCCTATTTCCACGAGAAGTACGGCAACCCGCACAGTGTCCACGCCGCCGGCCACGAGGCCCGCGAGGCGGTCGATGCGGCCCGCCAATCGATCGCCGCCGCGATCGGCGCCGACGCCAAGGAGATCGTCTTCACCAGCGGCGCCACGGAGAGCAACAACCTCGCCATTCGCGGCGTGGCGGAGCGCCAGCGTCGCCGCGGCAACCACCTGGTCAGCGTCGCCACCGAGCACCGCGCCGTGCTCGACCCGCTCGCGCGGCTGGCTCGCCACGGTTACGAAGCGACGCTCCTCGACGTCGAGCAGCAGCCGAGCCCGCGCGCGGGGTGGCTCGACCCGCAAAAAGTGGCCGACGCGGTGCGCGACGACACGTGCCTGGTCTCCGTGATGCTGGCCAACAACGAGATCGGCGTCATCCAGCCATTGGCCGAGATCGCGGCGGTGTGCAAATCGCGCGGTGTGCTGTTGCACTGCGATGCGACGCAGGCCGTCGGAAAGATGCCCGTCGACGTCGCCTCGCTCGGCGTCGACCTGATGAGCTTCACGGCCCACAAGATCTACGGACCGAAAGGCATCGGCGCGCTTTACGTCCGGCGGCGCGATCCGATCGTCCGCCTCGAACCGCAGATCGCGGGCGGCGGGCAGCAGGAGGGCCGGCGCAGCGGCACGCTCAATGTGCCTGGCATCGTCGGCTTCGCCGAAGCGCTGAGGCTGTGCCGCGACGAGCTGCCTGCCGAAACCAACCGCCTCGCAGCACTTCGCGACAACTTGGCCGCCGCCCTTTTCGACGAGCTCGACGAGATCCAGCTCTGCGGCCCCGAGCCTTCGGCACGTAGTGACACCGACTTTCCACTTCGCCTTCCCGGCAACCTCAACGTTTCGTTTGGCAACGTCGACGGCGAAGCGTTGCTCCTGGCGATGGGCAACCTCGCCGTCAGCAGCGGGGCTGCCTGCACTTCGACCGACTCGGGCCCCAGCCACGTGCTGCTGGCGCTGGGCTTCAGCGAAGACGAGGCTCGCAGCAGCCTGCGATTCGGCCTGGGGCGATTCAACACGCCGTCCGACGTCGATTTCGCCGTGAAGCGCGTCGTGCAGGCCGTCCGCCGGCTGCGTAAGCTGGCCCCTGCGTAGCCGAGAATCTTGCGCCTTTCCACGACTTCGCCGATGACTATAATTGATGGGCAACCTACAATGAATACGGGTGCTCACGCGACCGCCCGCGAGGGCCGCACGGCTTGACCGAATCAACTTGCGAGGAGAGTTAATCCACATGTCCATCATTCTCACCGAAAAGGCTGCGAACGAGGTAAAGCGGATCATCGCCGATCAGAAGATCGAGCCCGAAATGGTGCTCCGCGTCGGCGTCACCGGCGGCGGCTGCAGCGGCTTTTCCTACGCGCTGGGATTCGACAAGTCGTACGATGAGAAGGCCGATTCGAAGTACGAGTACCACGGCGTGCCGGTGGTGATCGACAAGAAAAGCGCCCTCTACCTGGACGGCACGACGATCGATTTCTACGAGGGCCTCGAAGCCCGCGGCTTCAAGTTCGAAAATCCCAACGCCGTCAAGTCGTGCGGCTGCGGCAGCTCGTTCCAAGCCTAGCCGGCGGGAGCGACCGGGCGTCAAAATCGTTACTTTTGCGCTAAAGGTCCGCGCCGGCTTCTCAGGAATTGCTTTCCCCTTCGGGTAAGCTACGCTTTAGTGACGAGATTGCCCGTTCGGCCCCTGCGCCATTCCGGCACGTGAAGTAAACCCTGCGCTCGGCAGCAAGTCCTGCTGAAACCACCATGATCGACCTCCTGAAAAACCTGCTGCGTGAAGAAGAAGGCCCCACGTCCGTCGAATACGCTGTGATGCTCGCCTTGATCGTCGCGGCCTGCGTTGGGGCCGTTCAATCGATGGCTGCCGCCACGGCCAGTAGCTTCGATAGCTCGGCCGCGGAACTCGATGGCGTGCTCGGCTAATCAAAACCCTTTTCGCGAAATCCTGGCCACAGGCCGGGGCCCGGCGTCTACCCCCAGCATTCGGGACCCGCGCCGACCTCATCGACGGAATAATTCCGTTTTTACAACATCGGTAAAGTCTATCTCTTGGCTAGCCGATTCAACATGTCAGGCTACGCCCGGCGTTAATGCGGCTGGCTTTGCCACCTTGTATCGCTATGCCTTATTTGGCGCCCCAAGCGCTTTTTGACTATAACGGCTCTTCTCTACAAACGGGACTACCTGCCCCAGTCCCCTGAGAAGAGCCGTTTTATTATGCGCCGGACGCTAGAGCAATTTGACTGAATCCGTAGCCGCTGTTTCGTCGAATTCGTCGCGAAAACTGTTGGATTGCCCGCCACATGTCGGAGCGACTCGCTCTAAACGATCAGCATCGCATCGCCGTAGCTGTAAAAGCGGTACTCCTCCTCGATCGCCTGACGATACGCCTCGGCCGTCAGCTCCCACCCGGCAAATGCCTGCACTAGCAGCAGTAGCGTTGTCCGGGGGAAGTGGAAGTTGGTCAGCAGGGCGTCGATCGCGCGAAATTCAAATGGCGGCCGGATGAATAGATCCGTCATACCGTGCCAGGCCGGGATCAGCCCGCGATTGGAAGGATCAGAGGGGGAGACTCCGGATTGGCGACCGATCCCTCCCTCTCCTCCTCTCCCCGTCTCCCCCTCTGCGACTGCACGGCGTACGGCCGTTTCCAACAAACGCGTCACGGTCGTGCCGACGGCGATCAGCCTGGCGCCGGCGGCCCGCGTTACGTTGAGCTGCGCAGCCGTGGACGACGTGATCTCGCCCCGCTCGCTATGCATGCGGTGCTCCTCCAAGGTGTCGGCCTCGATGGGTCGAAACGTGCCCAGCCCGACGTGCAGCGTAACCCTCGAATTCGGCACGCCGCGGGCTTCGAGTGCTTTGAGCAGTTCCTGTGTGAAATGCAGCCCCGCCGTGGGCGCGGCGATGGCGCCGGGCCGCTGGGCAAACACCGTCTGATAACTAACCACGTCGGCATCCACCATGTTGCCGCCCCGAATATAGGGCGGCAGCGGAACCCGGCCGAGCCGTGCCAACAGTGCCTCAGCCTTCTCTTCGCTGTCTGGATGAGCGAGCCAAACCCCTTCCTCGAGCCGCTCCATCAACCACAGCGTCGCGTTCGGCCGGCCTTCGCGGTCGATGAGCGTCACTGCCTCGCCGGGGGCGAGCCGACCCCGCGTCTTGCAGAGGATCCGCCAATGGCCCTCTGGCGTCGACTCCAAAAAGAGCCCCTGCCAGCGACCGCCCGTCTTGGCCCGGCGGCCGGCCAGATGGGCGGCGACGACTTTCGTATCGTTCAGCACCAGCCGGTCGCCGGCAGGCAGCAGGTACGGCAAGTCCCGCACGTGGTGATGTTCGATCTCCTGGCGCCCACGATCGACGACCATCAGCCGGGCGTCGGCCCGGTGGCGAAGCGGCTCCTGGGCCACCAGCTGCTTCGGCACGTCGTACTCGAATAGAAAGGGGTCCTGGCGCACGGTGGTTTCCTGGGAAGGTTTTGGCCACGCAACGTTGTGTAGAACTGGTTTCAAAATGCGAAAACGATCCGGACGCTAGCCCCCCGGCTTTGAAACCGTTTCTAGCACTTACGATCCATAACGCTATCTTGGCGCGGTCCCGGAGAAAAGCCAGCCCGGAACTGGCCGCCCGCATTGCCGCAAGGCGAGGCGCCGGCTCTGCAGCGGGGTAGGCTGCGGACGGCACCGTGACTATTCAGGCATACACTGTCAACCACGATTATTTTTTTACCAAACCGATTCCCGCCGGCCGAAATCGACCATTTGGCCCCGTCGAGAGATACGTCGAAAGTTGGTATACATACGATCATGCCTCGATTTAAAAAAGCATGTTGACGCCACCGCCGCAGCGGGTATTTTCGGTAGCAGTGAATCAACCAGGCGACGCCGAACCGCCGGCGCGCCCAGGCAGAGACATTTGTTGGAGAGCGAACGGCCACAGGCTCTCCTCCAATCCGGCTCACACCACCGGCGACATGTCTCTGTCCTCCTCTCGCGACCAGGGACGTGTCGGAGACAGCGGTCGGTGGACGAAGCCGATGGCGGCGTCGGTCGCCGGGCGTCGGCAACCCCCTCTAAGGCGAACGGACGTGCCTGGGGAACGACGCTTGCTCGTGGCGACGTTCTGTCGCTCGTTTCGCAGCCCTTCCGCGGCGGGTGTATGATGACAGCGGATCGCTAGCAAGCCGCAAGCGGTGCTGGATTCGTTGATAGCATGCAGTTTGCGGTTGCCGCTGGGGCTCAAAATCTGTATTCCCTCCCACCGTAGCTTCGCCATGACGCCTGCTCACTCGCAGCACGTGCCCGTCCTTGCCGAAGAGGTCATGACCTGGCTGAAGCCGTCGGGCGGCCAGACACTGGTTGACGGCACCTTGGGCGGCGGCGGGCATAGCCGCTTGCTGGCCGAGACGGTGGGCGCCAGCGGGCTGGTGATTGGGCTGGACCGCGACCCGTCGGCCGTGGAGCGGGCCGGCGCACAACTTCGAGGGCTGAGCGTGCAAGCCATCCAGGCCAACTACAGCGATCTACCCGAAGTGCTCCAGCAGCTGAACTTCGAGAAAGTGGACGGCGTCGTGCTCGACTTGGGCCTGTCCAGCGATCAACTGGCCGACGCCGATCGGGGCTTCAGCTTTCAGAGCACGGGGCCGCTCGATTTGCGTTTTGATCCGTCGCGCGGCGATCCGGCGTGGAAACTCGTGGAGCGGCTCAGCGCCGAGCACCTGGGCGATTTGATCTATCGATATGGAGAGGAGCGTTACAGCCGGCGCATCGCTCGTCGCATTGTCGATTCGCGGCGGGCGAAACCGATCCGCACGGCGGCCGACTTGGCGCAGATCGTTCGCCGATCGGTGCCGCGCTCGCGAGACGAACGCATCGATCCGGCCACGCGTACGTTCCAGGCCTTGCGCATCGCGGTGAACGAGGAGCTCAAATGGCTTGAGGTGGCCTTGCGACGAATGCCCGATTGCCTGCGGCCGGGAGGCCGCATGGCGGTGATCAGCTTCCACTCGCTGGAGGACCGGCTCGTGAAACAGTCCTTTCGCGACGACGACCGCCTGGAGGTGCTCACCCCGCGGCCCATCCGGCCGACCGAGCGGGAGATCGGCGCCAACCCGCGTGCCCGCAGCGCGAAACTGCGCGTGGCGGAACGCAAACGATTCACCTAGTTCATTGAGACTCGCCGCTCGAACGTTGGACCTACGCCTCTGAGAGAGGGCAGCATGGAACGCGAACGAAACCTGGGCGTCACCGAAGCCGGCCTCGGCCTGACGGTCGTCATTTGTCTCTTGCTGGCGGTGGGCTATCTGGTGCTCAACTACGTCGGCGGCACGCGGCGGGCGCCAGCGGTGGAGATCCGTTCGGGCGTGGCGGCGGAACCGGCCGCTCGCGAATTCTCTCCTCAAGTCGACGACGAGCAACCCCAGGTGCTCACGATCGAGAGCAACGACGTACCCGGGCAAGCCTTGCGCGACTCCGCCGATTCAGATCTGCGTTAGAGCAATTCTGCACGGCTCGATTTAGAGCCTATCCCAGAACCGTCTGCGGAGAGGGGGGGACAGGCACATTTTGCTCCGAAGACTCCGCAAAATGAGCCAGTCCCCAACGGTTCTTGGCTAAGCTCTTAGCGTTGCACCGGGCCTGGCTGGCTCGCGACGGGCGGCAAGTAGCGCGCGGCGGGGCGGGCGCTGGGACCGGGAACGCCTGCCGGCGGCGCGTAGTACCCCGGCGGCATGTAGCTCGACGCACCAGGTTCCGGGGAGCGCGCGGTGGCCGGATAGTAGTAGAACTGCGGTCCTGCCGGCGGCGTTTGCTGGGGCGCGGCGGCGGGAGCGCTCGGCGCGGCGGACGGCTGCGGCGCCTGCTTGCCCTGCAGATCGGCCAGCGCGACGTGCGCCGACTGCATCTGCGGATTCTGCTCGACAGCGGCTTGGAAGAACGGGGTGGCCTCGTCGGCCCGGCCACGCTGCACGAGCAACTGGCCGAGGTTATAGTTCGCTTCGGCCGGCCCGTGCACGGCAACGAGGTGACCCAACGCTCGCTGGTCTTGCCGCAGCTCGATGAGCACCGTAGCCGCGTTGTTGCGATATAACGCTTTCTGTGGCTGCAGTTGAACGGCCTGCTCGACGGCCTCGACGGATGCTTCGAGCTTGCCCTGCCGCGCGAGGCACAGGCCAAGATCGTTCCGCGCTCCGGCATGCTGCGGGTTGGCGGCGACGGCTTGCTGGTACAGGCTCTCGGCCACGGCAAGCTCGCCCAGCCGATCCTCCATGCGCGCCGCGGCGCGCAGTACCTCAACGTGGCCCGGCCACATCGAGAGGGCCTGGCCGAAGTGCTGGCGAGCCGTCTGCATGTCTCCCTGGCGCTCGCTCAGCTGGGCCAGCGAGATCAACAGCTCCGGGGTGGGCGGCCCGGCCGGCTTGTTCAGCGCGATCGAGTCGTTTTGCTGCCTGGCGGGCTCCATCACAGGGTTGTCGGACAAAACGTCGCCGAAGACTTTCGGCCGCGGCAGCTCGGAGAGCGATGCCTGAAGGTACTTCAGCGGATTCCGCGTCGGCGAAATCCTCGCGCTGGGCCGCAGCACATTGGGCTGCGAGGTCGTCGCCGCGCGGACTTCGGTGGCGGGCAGAGCGGACTTCGGCGTCCGCCCGCTGGAGAGCGCCATGCTGGCCGGGTTAGCCAGCGCCGGCAAACCGGTCGTTCCCAGGGCGGCGCAGGCCGCGGCAATCGTGGTGAGCCAAGCGTTACGCATGACCGGGTCCCTCCTGAAATCTGTCGCCCCCGGCATCCTTGCCGGCGAATGGCTTGAGTTGATTACGGGTTACTGGCACCAGCAGCGCCCACGACGGCGGGCAGCACGGGCGGCTGCATGCTCTCGTAGAAGCGCACGTTCGTGGCGTCTACGACGGCGGCCGGACGGCCTTCGGATACCAAATGGGTCTCGGAGACCAAGGGCAGATGGCCATCGACCGACACGCGGGCGGCAAACTCGCGCACCGCGGCCAGCCGCTGCTCGGTGACTTCCGCCTCCAGGGCCCGCTCGACGAACACTGCGCGCCGCTCGACCGGCGCCTGCGTCACGATCCAGTGAACGCGCAGCTCGCCGGCGGTCGTCAGCTGGCCGTTGGTTGGATTGAAATGATGCGGCCCGAGCAGGTTCTGCCGACGCCAGCCGTTGTTGATCATCTGGCAAAACGGCTCCCGCACGGCGATTCGATCGGGGCAGATGTATGGCCAGGGCCAGGCCACGTTCTGGTGGTAGCCTTGCTTCACGTAATGGCACGTCTCGTCGACCCACACGGCGTTGGCAGTGTGCGCGAAGCCGCCCACGAGGACCGAGGCGAGAGCGGCAAGGAGAATTCGTCGCATGGCGGGATCACTCCGAAGTGAGCGGGGAGCGGGGAGCAGGGAGCAGGGAGACAAGAACACTGAAGTCTCGACTACCTCCGTGCTCCCAGCTCCTTGCTAAGACCGTCACGTTCGTCAGTATCGTCCGGGTGTCGCCGGTAACTGCGCAATGGTTGGATGAACCGGCGCAAGCCGCATAATCGGTTCGACCGGACCTCGGCAAGTGCTAGCGGAGAGAGGCCGGAAGTCAGAGGTCGGAGGCCAGGGAGTCGGGAGAATGACGGGGGCACGCAGGCAGCGCGACGGGCGGGGGGTATGTATACGCCAGTTCACGTTGTCAGAGTGAGCCTGGCAGGTCGGGCGTTGGATTTCAGCAAGAATTTTTGGCCACCGCGGCCCCTGTAGGGAACGCCCTCCGCGGCGTTCCGTGGCGGAGAATGAACGGCGGAACGGCACAGAGGCCGTTGCCCGCAGAAGGCGGAACGGCACAGAGGCCGTTCCCTACAGAAGTTGCGTTCAGCACTGGCGGCGTCGCAGGCGGCCCAGGCCAAGCCCCTGTAGGGAACGCCCTCCGCGGCGTTCCGTGGCGGGGAATGAACGGCGGACGGCAGAGGCCGTTGCCCGCAGAAGTTGCGTTCAGCAATGGCGGCGTCGCAGGCGGCCCAGGCCAAGAGCGCCGATCGCGGCCAGCAGCAGCGAGCCGGGCTCGGGGGCGAGCGACGTGAACGTGAACTGCAAGACGTTCGACATATTCCCGACGCTGTTGGTGCCGTAGACGTCGATCGTGTGGAGGCCGGGGGCCAAATCCAGAATGGAAAAGCTGAGCGCCTCGGTGTAATCATCGTAGGCGCCGTCGCTGGCGGGGAATGGGACGGGACTGCCGGCATCGAGCACGTACGCCATCGAGGCGATCGTGTTGATCGTCATGTCGCTGCGCGAATTGCTGAAGCCGATGTTGATCGGGTTGGCGTTGGGATAGTCGTTGACCGAAATGCTGCCCGTGAAGGCGAACTTGCCGGCGGCCGGATTGCTGAGAGAATCGTCGCCGATGAGCGTCGGGAACGTATCGAGGATATCGGGGATGGTGTCGCCGTCGGAATCACGGTGGCCGAAGTTGACCGACGTGCTGGAGTGGGGCGAATAAGGAACGCCAGTCGAGAAGTTACCGATATTGACCATCAAGGAATTGGGCTGCGGCGGCGTGACCGGGTTGCCGGAGCCGTCGAGCGAGGCGTTTAGCGTGAGCCCGTTCAGGTAACCGGCGCGGCGGGTGTTGCGGATGCCGGATTCCGGATATTCGTCGAGCCCCCCGAAGATATGGCCCATTTCGTGGGCCAGCACCATGCCGAAGTTGCTGCTTCCCCAGCCATTGTTTCCCTGGGTCAACAGGGTATAGGGGCCGTTGATGTAAGCGTAGGCGAAGTGGTTGTTGCTGAAACGGTTGTCGGGATCGACGGTGTCGTCGACGATGAAGATCGTCGTGGCCCAGTGATTGCCGTCGGCCGTGCGGCGGTCGTTGTTGTAATCGCGGACGTTAACGAAGTGGCTGCCGCTCGTGTAGCCGAGCGCGTTCATCGCGTCGTTGATCCACAGCGAGTCTTGAGTCGAGCTGCGGGTGATCGGCTCGTAGCGAGTGCCGAGCGGCACGCCGCCGTTCTCGTAATGGACGTCGATCGAGAGCCGGGCATTGGGATGGAACCCCGCCGTGAGGCCTTCCCAATAGGCCTTGGCCTCGCTGATCTCGTTCTGGATGTTGGAGATTTCGTCAGAGGTCCAGTTCTCGAGGTTGGCGTCTATCTCGCCGTTGCTCTCCAGGAAGATGACGTTCCAGCTCATGGTGCCCATGGCGTAGGCCGACTGATCGATGCTGGTCGCCCCGCGCGGCCAGTTGGGCGTCGGCGCGCCGCCCACGCTGGTCGCTGCGCCGCCCACGCCGGGCGCCGCGCCGCCCACGCCGGGCGCCAGGGAAGCACCGCCGGCGGCCGGTTCGGCCGGCGGAGCGAGCAGGCCAATCGCGGAGGCAGGTTGAGCCAGAGTGGAAATGAGCACCAGGACGACGCTCCCACAAGGCACGAGGAGCGGCCGAAGGTTGGTCCGGCGAGATCGTCTCTTCATTAAGTCTTACCTCTCGGCCGGCGCGCGACGGCGAAACACTCGCGCCAGGCTGCGGTTTATCCCGAATGCCGGTGATTTGGCTTTGGTTTCAGAGTTCGGTTCACGGTCTGCAACAAAAAAGCCACTGTCGCCCTGTGCTGCGCGCACAGACCGCAAGTGGCCTTTCTGTACAAACCGCATTAGCAAAACTACAGTAGGTCTTTACTCCATGTCCGTATAAGCCTTCAGTTTACCATCGATGGCCGTGGATGCAAGTAAAAAGCACTAGAACCGGTTTCAAAATTAGTGGCACCGGCTGCTAGCCGGTGCGGAAAACCGCAAAACTGCGACACAGGCCGGCGGCCTGTGCCACTGAGCCGCAAGGCGGCGAGGCAATAAGAGCGCCTAACAATTTGAATGAAACCGCCAAGAACGTAGAGGTCGCCAAGACAAATACATTGCTTTGTGACTTACTCGGCGTCCTTTGAGTTCCTGGCGGTTCAATTTGTTAGAGGCTGTAAGTTGGCACGTTGACTTTTGGAGCTTGGCATGACGTTCTCGATTCCGTGGTTGGCGTTCGGTTCGATGGCCATTCTGGGCGTGCTGATGTGCGTTGCTTCGGCGGCGGCCGAGGAACCCGTTAAGGATGACGCCGAAGGCCGTGCGCGAGCGTTTATCGCCGCGTACGAGGCGCGCGTTCGCCCGCTGGAGACCGCCGTCAACTTGGCGTGGTGGCGGGCCAATACGACGGGCAACGACGCCGATTTCGCCGCCAAGGAGGAGGCGCAAAACCGGCTCGACGCGGCGCTGGCCGACGCCGAGCGATTTGCCGAGCTCAAGTCGCTCCACGAAAGTGAGCTGTCCGATCCGCTCCTCGCGCGGCAGGTCGCGGTGCTCTATCTCATGTACCTGGAGAAGCAGGTGCCGCCCAAGCTGCTGCAGCAGATCACGGCCAAAGCGAACGAGATCGATAAGTCGTTCAACGTATACCGCGCCAACGTGGGCGATCGCGAGCTCACCGACAGCGAAGTGCGGAAGGTGCTCTCCGACTCGATGGACGCGGCCGAGCGGAAAACGGTTTGGGAAGCAAGCAAGCGCGTCGGCCCCGTCGTGGCCGCCGAACTGCGCGCGCTGATGCTGCAGCGCAACGAAGTCGCACGGCACCTAGGCTTCAAAAACTACCACGTGCTGCAACTCTACGTTAACGAGCAAGACCAGCAGGAAATTTTGAAGCTGTTCGACGAGCTGGACGAGCTGACGCGTGAGCCGTTCCTTGCCGTGAAGTCCAAGATCGACGCCCGGCTGGCGGAAAGCTACCAGATACCGGCCGTCGAGCTGCGGCCGTGGCACTACCACGATCCATTCTTCCAAGAACCGCCGGACGTTTACGGTACCAGCCTGGACGCCGTTTTCGAGCAGCTGCGCAAGGACGAGATCCCCAAGCTGTGCGCGAAGTTTTATGCGAGCATCGAGCTGCCAGTGGATGACGTCCTCGCGCGAAGCGACCTGTACGAGCGGCACGGCAAAAGTCCACACGCCTTTTGCACGGACATCGACCGCCGGGGCGACGTGCGCGTGCTGGCCAACATCGTCGCCAACGAGTATTGGATGAGTACGATGCTGCATGAGCTGGGGCACGCGGTTTATTCCAGCAAAAACATCCCCCGCAGCATGCCGTATGCGCTGCGGACGGATGCACATATCCTGGCCACCGAAGGGGTCGCGATGATGTTCGAGCGGTTCGCCAAGAACGGCGACTGGCTCGTGGCGATGGGCGTGCCGGTCGACGATGTCGGGGCGTACAACGAGGCGGGCGCCCGGATGCGGCGAGACCAGCTCCTCATTTTTTCACGCTGGTGCCAGGTGATGCTGCGTTTCGAAATGGCGATGTACGACGACCCGGAGCAGGATCTCAACCGGCTGTGGTGGGACCTGGTGGAAAAGTACCAAGGACTTACGCGGCCGGAGGGGCGCGACGCGCCGGACTACGCGAGCAAGATCCACATCGTCAGCGCGCCGGCTTATTATCACAACTACATGCTGGGGCAACTATTCGCATGCCAAGTGCATCGGTCGATCGCGCGCGAGGTCCTCGACGCGAACGATTGGACGAGCGCGTATTACGTGAAGGACCCCGCCGTGGGCCGGTTCATGCGGGAGCGCGTATTCGAGCCGGGACGAAGTCTCAGTTGGAACGAGCTGACTCGCCACGCCACGGGCGAGCCGCTCGGCGCCCAGGCTTTCGCCGAGGAATTCGGCGGCGTGGCGACGAGGCCTTGATCCGGATACGAACTGTAGGGAACGCCCTCCGCGGCGTTCCGTGTCCAGCCAACCACGGAACGGCACAGAGGCCGTTCCCTACAGGAGAACGCCCTCCGCGGCGTTCCGTGTCCAGCAAGCACGGAACGGCACAGAGGCCGTTCCCTACAATCTAGCCGAACATCTGGCCCAGTTCGCGCAAGTAGGCAATCGCTTCGTCGAGCTCCGGGGCTTCGACGCCCGATTGGCGGCCGGCCCGGTCGCATTCGCCCAGCAGCACCAGCTCTTCAAAATGCTCCGCTTGCTGGAGCCGGCGGCGGGCGCGGGCGCCCAGCGTGCCGTCGGCGAGCTGGTGGGCCAGCATGTGGTGCTCGATGAGCCACGCCGTGCGCTCGGTAATGAAGCCGTCAAGCGCTTCGAGCCCGGCGGCGATGTGGTCGGTCGGATCGATCGCCTTGCCCACGTCGTGCAATAGCGCCGCGGTGAGAAACTCCTCGTCGTACGCCAGTTGATCGCGGGCGTGGTCGAATACCTGCAGGCTGTGGTACAGCGCGTCGCCTTCGGGGTGGTACGCTCGCGGGCCCTTGACGTTCTCCAGCGGCAGCAGCAGCGACTCGTATAGTTGAAAGCGGTCGACCTCGTTCTCGACCTCCGCCGCGGCCGCGGCCAGGTCGAGATCTGGGTACTCGCGGCCCAGGAACTGCTCCAGCTCCGCAATGCTGGCCCGCTCGATGGGCTTGCCCGTGATCGAGCTTTTGAAGACGTAGTGCGCCTGGTCGGCTGCGTAGACGGTCAATTCGAATGCAAAGTTATCGACCAGATGCACGTGAGTAAAAATGCGCTCCTCGCCGTGCTTGCGGACGTGTTTCCGCTCGAGGGTGTAGATGAGTCCGTGTTGATCCAAGACGTGCGTGACCGCTTCGGCCGTGTCGGAAAAGACGTGCAAGTCGATATCGGAGCCTTGCCGGACGTGGCCGGTGAGCACGCTGCCGATGAGCCGCGGGCGAAACGGAGCGAGCCGGCGCATCATGGCGAGCGCGGCCAGCCGCATGGCGAGGAGGTTGTCGGTGCGGCCCTGCCCTTCGTGCATCCGCGCCAGCATCTCGATCTGATCGCGGATTTCGACGTTGCTGGGCAGATCGGCCGGCTTGACCCAGCCTTGGCAGATGCGCCGGGCAGCTTTCATCTTGGCCGTGTAATACTCCGACTCCTGCCGGTCGTACATCAGCCGGGCGGCCTCCCAGGCAATCTGCCGCCGCAGTTTCGAACGGTTCATCCGGGCGTGCGCCGTAAGCCCAAGGACCGGCGCGAGGGCGTCGAGTAAGTCGCGGTTCGACGGAGCTCGCCGAAGTCCGAGGCGAGGCGAGGCGAACTTCGACCGCATGGCATGCAACAGGTGCCGCTCGGCTCGCGGCACCTACAGTATACGCGGGCGGCTTACGCGAGGCGAGATCGGCGACGGGCCCTGGTGGCGATCGCCCATAATCCGAAAAACTGGGCGAGGTAGAGCACAGTACCCGGCTCGGGTGCGCTGGCGGCACCACCCAGGCCGGCATGGACGGATGCGCCGAGGTTCGCGCGCCATGTTACAAAATCGGCCGCGTCGGCGATGCCGTTGCCGCCCCCTTCGGCAGCCGGGTTGGCAAGTGCCCCGCCAAATGATCCCCGCCATTCGGCGTAGTCGTCCGCATCGACGTCGCCGTCGGCGTCGAAGTCGCCGGCGAGCAGCTCATCGGTCGCAATGCGATACACCTCGCCGCTGAACAGGTATGCGATGTAAAGGTTCCCCACCGCGTCTTCACCAAAGGACACAGGGAACTGCGCGGAACCAACGTCGAGCGTCAGCAGCGAATCGATGTTCATCACCGTGCCGAATGGATCTTCGGGATCGAACATCCAGTAGTTGTCGTCGGTCGTTTGGGACGAATTACGCGAATCGGCGAAGAAATACATTCCTTGCAGGGAAGGATCGGGCCCGCGATAAACGTAACCACCGGTCACGACCGTGCCGCCGAACGGGTCATTATCGCGGTTGTAATCGTACACGGGCTGCGTCCAGGCTGAATTGTACGGCTGTCCGACAATTTGCGTTTGGGCAAATCCCTCGCGATATCGCCAGCCGTAGTTGAGGCCGCCCGCGCTCGAGGCGGCTTCGAAATCGATTTCCTCGCGCTGATTCTGCCCGACGTCGCCAATCCACAAATCGCCCGTGATGCGATCGAAACTGGCGCGGAACGGGTTCCGCAAGCCGTACGACCAAATTTCATCGTCGCCCATGACGCCGACGAACGGATTGGTGGGCGGGACGCTGTAGCTGGCGCCGCCCTCCCCATCGGGGTCGAGCGGGTCGATGCGCAGGATTTTGCCCAGCCAGTTGTTCGTGATGTCCTGAGCGTTGCCAGTATCGGCCGTGTGGCCGGGGCTGCCGTCGCCACCGTCGAAACCACCGCCACCATCGCCGTTGGCGATGTACAGGTAGTTGTTGTTGGGACTGAAGCCGATCCAGCCGCCGACGTGATTCGATTGGGGATTGGTGTAGCTGAGAACCTCGCGCAAAGACCCTGCGTCGGCGACGTTCGGGTTAGCAGAAACGGCGAACTCGCGGATGCGAGCCGTCAGTGCAGACCCGGACGTCGTCACTTTCACATAGAACTTGCCAAAGCCGTCGGCATTGGAATTGAAGTAATCCGGGTGGAACGCCATCCCCAGAAACCCACCCTCGCCGGCAGTGCTCAGGCCAGTCATCGTCAGGAATGGAGTGGCCTCGAGCGTTCCCGTGTTGAGATTGAGAATGCGGATCGCACCGCTGCGCTGGGCGATGAACAGCCGGTCGCGGTCGCCCGGCGCGTGCGTTACAAATATGGGCGCGCTCAACCCGCTCGCGACCTGCTCGAGCCCCGTAATAGCGGCGCGAGAGGCGTTCGCGACAAGCAGCACTGCGAGGGCCTCGCAAAGAACGAGGCGGGTGAAGACGGGCATTTCTCGTCCTGTTCCTTTCCGCCCCTGGGCCCGACGACGCAGGGAGTGCAAACTATATGCCCGCGAGTCGCATTATAGCAAGAGCCTATCCCAGAACCGTCGGGGACTGGCTCATTTTGCGGAGTCTTCTGTCAATCGGCGCTTTAAAACCCGCCAGTAATCGGCGCTTCAAAACCGGCCAGCGTTTGAATCGATCTTCCTCGGAATTGTTGTGAATAGCAAGTAACTTCAGACGGATTGTGCAGCGGTTTTCCGTCGCCTTGGGGAAC
>CAZHIV010000519.1:0-3023 GCA_964532675.1 uncultured Planctomycetaceae bacterium | reverse complement strand
GCCGACCATGCACCGAGTCTCACTACTCAAATTCATCCTTATCGTGCTGGCGCTGTTGGCGACTGCGGCAGCCGCCGCGGAAACACCGAACATCGTCGTCATCATGGCCGACGACCTCGGCTATGGCGACGTCGCCTGCTATGGCGCCAAAGCGCTGGACACTCCGCACATCGACCGACTGGCGGCCGAAGGTCTGAGTTTCACCAGCGGATACTGCTCGGCGTCGACCTGTACACCGACGCGCTATTCGTTTCTGACCGGGACGTATGCGTTTCGCGGCGAGCGGACGGGCATCGCGCCGCCCAACGCGCCGGCGATCATTCAGCCGGGGACCGAGACGGTCGCGTCGATCCTCCAGCGCGCCGGCTACGCAACCGCCGTCGTCGGCAAGTGGCACCTGGGCCTCGGCGGCGACCAAGGACCGGACTGGAACGGCCAGCTCAAGCCGGGACCACTGGAAATCGGCTTCGATACCTGTTTTCTGCTGCCGACGACGAACGACCGCGTGCCGCAGGTGTACGTTCACGATCATCGCGTGCCCAATTTGGATCCCGCCGATCCGCTGTGGGTGGGAGACAAAAGGCCCAGTCCCGACCATCTCACGGGCCTCACGCATCGCGCCACACTCAAGGTGGACTGGTCGCACGGCCACAATGCGACCATTCACAACGGCATCAGCCGCATCGGCTTTTACACCGGCGGCCATGCGGCGCGCTTTCGCGACGAAGACCTGGCCGATAAGTGGATCGAAAAGTCGATTGAATTCATCGAGCAGCATCAAGAGCGGCCGTTTTTTCTGTTCTTCTCGTCGCACGATATCCACGTGCCGCGTATGCCGCACGAACGTTTCCAGAGAAAAACGCCGCTCGGCTATCGCGGCGACGCGATCGTCCAGCTTGACTGGTGCGTGGGAGAATTGACCGCGGCGCTCGACCGGCTGAATCTCGCAGAAAAAACGCTCATCGTGTTTTGTTCCGACAATGGCCCGGTGCTCGACGACGGCTACCAGGACGGCGCGCTGGAAAAGATCGGCGGCCACCGCGCTGCCGGGCCGTTCCGCGGCGGCAAGTACAGCGTGTATGAAGGCGGCACCCGCACGCCTTTCATTACCCGCTGGAAGGGCCGCATCGAGCCGGGAATGAGCGATCAGGTCGTTTGCACCATCGATCTGGCGGCCAGCTTCGCCGCGCTCACGGGCCAGGCGCTTCCGGACGACGCCTGTCTCGACAGCTTCAACGTTCTCGGCGCGCTGCTCGGCGAAGCAAACGCCCAAGGCCGCGATCACCTGGTGCAGCAGGACAATGGCCGCAGCGGAACCTTCGGCCTGCACGCCGGCGACTGGAAACTGCACCGCAGCGATAGCCAGCAGGCCCGCAACGTCGTGGTCGAGGCGCCGCTGGCGAACACGGCCGTGCCGCGGTTTCAGCTATTCAATCTCGCCGACGATCCGGCGGAGCAAACCAACGTTATCGACAAGCATCCCCAAGTCGCCGACCGGCTGAAGGACCAGCTTGCGCAGATCATCGACGACGGCCGCAGCCGGCGCTGATTGCCGACGAGACGCACATATTTATTTCAAGCCCTACAGGAATTCACATGTATTATTCCTGGACGAATCCGGGTGGCGCCGGTGGCTTGTCCACCAGTGTCTTATTGTCTTGCAAGCGCACACGGGTGGGCAAGCCACCCGTGTCACCCAATCCCAGTAGGCACTTCGGGAGTTTTCGTGGTAGCGACTGGTGTTTGTCGAGCGGTCGAATACGATTTGGGTCATGAACGAACTACATGACCATTACCGTTTGTTGCTGGGATTGGACGATTCCTGGCAGGTGGCCGATGTCGATCTTGTCTTGGAGGAGAACCGAGTCGAGATTGAGTTGAAGTATTCAGGCCAGGGGCTTCAGTGCCCGGATTGCGGCGCCGATTGCTCGCTGGCCGACCATGCGCCGGAGCGCCGCTGGCGGCACCTGGATACGATGCAGTTCGAAACGCGGATTCGCGCTCGCGCGCCTCGAACCCGCTGCCAGAAGTGCGGCGTCAAAACGATCCCGGTTCCCTGGGCCGGCAAGCACTCTCGCTTTACCTTGTTCTTCGAGGCGTTCGCGATCCAGGTGTTGAAGTCGTGCAGCAGCGTCTCCCGCGGCGCCGCCTTGCTGCGGCTCGATTGGGGCGCCGCGCATGCGATCATGGAGCGGGCGGTGGAGCGGGGCCTGGCGACGCGATCGGTCGACCAGGTTCGCCACGTGGGCGTCGACGAAAAGAGCTTCCGGCGAGGCCACAGCTACGTCTCGGTGCTGACCGACATCGACGGTTCGCGCGTCCTGGACGTGGCCGAGGGACGGGACGAAGAGGCCGCGAATCGCCTCTGGAAAAGCCTGCCGGACACACAGCGTGAAAACGTGGAGGCGGTGGCGACCGACATGTGGACGCCCTACGTGACGGCGGCGCAGAGCCATGCTCCGCAGGCCGATGTCGTGCACGACAAGTTTCACATTGCCAAGCATCTCAATGAAGCCGTCGATCAGGTGCGGCGGGCGGAAAACAAGCAGCTTCTCCAGGAAGGAGATGATTCTTTGAAAGGGAGCAAGCAGTTGTGGCTGTTCCGGGAGTCGAACCTTCCCGACAAGCACCAGCAGCGCTTCCGCCAACTCAAGAACATGCACCTCAAAACGTCGCGGGCCTGGGCGATCAAGGAATACTTTCAATGCTTCTGGAATTACAGCTACGCCGGTTTCGCCAAACGCTTCTTCGCCGACTGGCACAGTTGGGCCGTTCGCTCGCAATTGAAGCCGATGATCAAAAAAGCCAAGATGCTCAAACGACACCTCGAGCACCTGTTGACCTACTTCCGGCACTTCATCACCAACGCCAAGAGCGAAGCCTTCAACAGCCGCATCCAATCCATCAAATCCGCGGCGCGCGGCTTTCGCTCATTTGAAAACTACCGCATTCGCATCCTGTTCTACTGTGGCAAACTCGATCTCCTCCCAGAGAGAATCCGCCACTAAATTTCAGGAAGAGCC
>CAZHIV010000518.1:0-12422 GCA_964532675.1 uncultured Planctomycetaceae bacterium | reverse complement strand
ACGAGGGTGAGAAAGGCGGAAGGGGGAAGGCGGAGGGGCGCGAGCTGGCTCTAGTTGCGATGATACCTAGCGTGGTGCGCGGCGACAACGCGGACCCGGGATGGCCTCGACTCGCTGTGGCGTTGACATGGTAGAATACTGCATGGTCGATATTTGCCCGTTACGATTCGAGCCGATTTTGCGCCAATACTTGTGGGGCGGCCGCCGATTGGCGGAGCTCGGCAAACGGCTCGGCGACGATGGTCCCTACGCCGAGAGCTGGGAAATCGTCGACCACGGCGCCGATCAGAGCATCGTGGCCGGCGGACCACTGGCCGGTGCGACGTTGCACGAGCTGGCGACGCGACACGGCCCGTCGCTGTTCGGCCGCCATCATCCGCAGCGGCAGTTCCCGCTGCTGATGAAGTTTCTCGATTGCCAGCGCACGCTGTCCGTGCAGGTGCACCCCAACGACGCGCAGGCCGCCCGGCTCGACCAGCCCGATTTGGGAAAGACGGAGGCCTGGGTCGTGTTGGCGGCCGAGCCGGGCAGCCGAATCTACGCCGGGCTCAAGCCGGGCGTCGACCGGGCGGCGCTGGAGCACAAGTTGGCCGCCGGGGAAGTGGAAGAATGCCTGCACCAGTTTGAGCCGCAGGCGGGCGACTGCGTGTTCATCGAGGCGGGCACGGTCCACGCCCTCGGCGCCGGCCTGTTGATCGCCGAGATCCAGCAGGCCAGCGACACGACGTACCGGCTGTTCGATTGGAACCGCGTCGATCGCGACGGCAAGCCCCGAGCGCTGCACGTCGAGGAAGCGCTCCAGGTGATCGACTTCGCGCGCGGCCCCGTCGCGCCGCTCCGGCCGAAGCCGACCGACCAGCCGCACGTCGAGCGCCTCGTGGCCTGCGACAAGTTTGTCGTCGACCGCTGGCGGATCGGCGAGCCGCAACCGTTGGCGACCGACGAGCAGTTCCACATCGTGGCGACCATTGAAGGGGCGCTGACAATGAGATCCAACGACGGCGCGCTGCGGCTGCGGCGCGGCGACACGGTGCTCATTCCGGCCTGCTGCCGCGACGTGCGGTTGGAGCCGGAAGGGGCGGCGGTCGTGTTGGACGTGTACCTGCCGTAAACGCCGCATTGCGGCCCGCATCTCGGCTTGGTGCGGCGAGCAGGTTTCTCTATAATCCGCCGCCCGTTTTGCTGCCGTCGCCCAGGGTTCCGCACATGCCGCCGCGATACGCTTGCCATACTGCCGCCTGGAGCGCGTTGACGTTCATGGCGGCCGGCTGCACGCCCGAAATTCACAACTACATGCGGTTCCCCGCTCTGTACAGCCCCGGCCCGGCGCCGTATCAGCGAGCCGAAGCGGTCCGGCACGACCCGTATCCGCTCAACGACGTGGGCCCCGAGGTCGAAGGCGGCCGGCCACGCGAGTACCAGCAGCCGGTAAACGAGGTGGACCGCGCCAAGGCCTACTCACAGCAGCCGCTCGGCCTGCGGCCGATTCCCGTGCCCACGCTGCCGGGCGCGCCGCCGCCATTCGTAACCGGCCCGCCGGTCGTAACCGGCCCGCCGGTAGTTACGGGGCCGCCGGTCGTTACCACGCCCTATCCGGCCACACCGCCTCCGCCTGCGACGCCCTATCAGGTTCAGCCGCGAAATCCGTACTGATACGCAGGGCGCGAAGCCGGACCTGGGAAATCACCCCGGCGCCGCCTATGATGGGGTATCACAAAGCAGCGGCAGCTTCTGCAGCGCTTCGCTGAAAAACAGCCGGACCGTTACGCGGTTCGGAGCGGAGGGCGTCACCCTCCGGCTTTTGAGAAAGTAATGGACCAATGCCACGCCGCGCCCATCATCGTATCGACCATCCGCACTTGCCGCCGCGGCCGCCGCGCAGGAAGCGCGCGCCGGCGCGGCCGACGGTCACCGTTGACGACGACTCCACGCCGGAGGGCGACGGCGAACGGTTGCAGAAAGTGCTGGCCTCCGCCCGCGTGGCCCCCCGGCGGGAGTGCGAGCGGCTTATCCAGGAAGGCCGCGTCGAGGTGGATCGGCAGGTGGTGACGGAGCTCGGCACCCGCGTCGATCCGCAGGCGCAGGAGATCCGCGTCGACGGCGAGGCGTTGACGCGGCCCAAGCTGGTGTACTTCGCCGTGAACAAGCCGGCGGGCGTCGTCTCGACGTCGCGCGATCCGGCCGGCCGGCCTCGGGTCATCGACCTCTTGCCGCCCAGCGCGCCGCGGGTCTTCGCGGTCGGCCGCCTCGACATCACGAGCGAAGGGCTGATCCTGGTGACCAACGACGGCGAGCTGGCCAACCGGCTCACGCACCCCCGGCACGGCGTGGAAAAAATCTATCACGTCCAGGTGGCCGGGCAGGTGGAGCGCGACGTCGTGGGCCAGCTTCACCGCGGCATCCGCCTGGCGGAAGGCGTCGCGCACGCCAAGCACGTGCGGATCAAGAGCCGGCGGAAACGCTCGACCGTCCTGGAAATGGTGCTCGACGAGGGCCGCAACCGCGAGATCCGCCGGCTCTTGGCCCGCGTGGGCCACAAGGTGCAGCGGCTCAAACGCGTGGCCGTCGGCCCCGTGCGCCTCGGCGAACTGCCGACCGGCGCGGTGCGGCCCCTCTCGCGGAAGGAAATCCAGTCACTCCACCGCGCCGCCACCCGCGTGCCTGCGATAGATAGTTCGCAGTCCACAGAACGGCAAAGCGGCAAACCTTGGCGTCCCAAACAGAAGAACCACAAAGGGCACGAAGGACACGAAGGTCGGCGAAAGGTAATCAAGTAACGATCATTATTTCGTTGCTCTCACGGCAGCTCGTCGCTCTTCGTGTCCTTCGTGTCCTTCGTGGTGAATTCTCCGAAAACGACGCGTTACGGAAAGACTTGTGAGTAACTCGCGAACGTCGGCCCACGAACGCAATCCGCTGCACGCCGAGTTTTATGCCGACCAGGCCCGGCAGTGCCGCACGCGCATCGTGGAGAACGTGCAACTGGCGCGGGACACATATCGCGTGCGGCTGGAGTGCCCCCAGATCGCGCGGCGGTTTGTGCCGGGGCAGTTCCTGATGCTGCGATTGGCGGAGGTGAACGATCCGCTGCTGGGCCGGCCGCTCGCGCTGTACGACACGCTGCGCGATGCCGATGGCCGGGCCATTGGCGTGGATATCGTCTACCTCACGCTCGGCAAGATGACGCGCCGGCTGGCCTGCTGCGGGCCCGGCGAGGAAATCGACGTCTGGGGCCCGCTGGGCAACGGCTTTCCGCCCCAGGCGACCGCGCACCTCATCATGGTCGCCGGCGGCATCGGCCAGACGCCTTTCCTCGCACTCGGCCAGGAGCACCTGGGTCTGCGGTACTACGGCGAACCGGCACGCCGCGTGCCGCGGGCCAAGCGCGTGACGTTGTGCTACGGGGTACGCACGGCGGAGCTGGCCGCGGGTGTGCCCGATTTCGTCTCGGCCGGGTTCGACGTCCGCCTCAGCAGCGACGACGGCACGGTAGGCCATCACGGCTTCGTGACCGACGTGTTGGGCCACGTGCTGGAAGAAACCCGCGGCGAGGATCGGCTCGTCGCATGCTGCGGGCCGGAGCCGATGATGGAAGCGGTCGCCGACCTGTGCCGCCTCAACGAGACCCGCTGCGTGGTGTCGCTCGAAACACCGATGGCCTGCGGCATCGGCATATGTTTCAGTTGCGTGGCGAAGGTCCGCCAACCGGACGGCGGCTGGGACTGGAAGCGGACCTGCGTCGAGGGCCCGGTTTTCGACGCGGAGAGAATCGTCTGGTGAAACCGCCAGCGAGCCTGGTGAAACCGCCAGCGAGCCGGCGGGTTCATCCCGCCGGGCCAACCCCCCGGTCAACCCCCGCCGGGATAAACCCGGCGGCTCGCCACGTTTTCCCGACGGGACAAGCGAGGCGGCGTTTCGCGATTCAAGCCTTGAGCGCCTTGATGGCCGCCGAAACGCGCGACTTGGTGCGCGCCGCCGCGTTGGCGTGAATCACGTTTCGCGAGGCTGCCCGATCGAGCTTCTTCACGAGGGCGCGGAACTCCGTTTGACTCGTCTCGACGTCCTTGGCGGCGATCGCTTCGCGGACCTTGCGGAGCTGCGTGCGGAGGTTCGACTTGGTCGAACGGTTGCGAACGCGGCGGACGGCGTCCTGCCGCATGCGTTTCTTGGCGCTGGCTGTGTTGGGCATGGATTGGTCCGTGGTCCGTTGTCCGTGGTCCGTGGTCCGTTGCCCGTTGTCCTTGCAACGGACGACGGACGACGGACCACGGACAAATCTCGAATCACACACTATCGCGTAACGAGGCCAGCTTGTCCAGCCGGTCTGCCACGTCGCGGTAGCCGAAATCGATGGCGGCCAGCCGGGTGAGGTGTTTTTCGGCCCGGTCGAGGTCCTTCAGGTCGGCGGCCAGGACGCCGGCCCGGTAGAGGGCCAGCTTTTGCGTATCGAGCTGCATGTGGTCGGTGGCCTCGATCGCCGCCTCGTAGCTGGAAAGGGCCAGCGTGAATTGGCGGATGTGCTGGAACGATTCTCCCAAATGGAGCTGGACCATCGCCTTGTTGCGGGCGTCCTCGCGCGCCGCCTGAAATGCCTGAATCGCCTCCTTGAACTTCCCGGCGCGTTTGCACCGCAGACCCAATTCGTACTGTAGGAGCGTGTTCGTGGGGTTGCGGGCCGCCCGGGCCGCGTACACTTCGAGCTCAGCCTGGTTGGCCCGGGCGGCCATGCGCCGCGCCAGGTCGGCCGCCTCCTCGGTTTTCTCTTCTTCGGCCCGCCGCTGGGCCACCGCCACCTGGTGTTGAGCCAGGCGAAGGTGCGCATCCTCCAGCCGCTCGCGGACCGTCAGGTCGCCGCCCCCCGAGGCGGCCAGCCCGCGGGTGAGGATCTCCGTCGCCTCGCGGAGCCGGTTTCTCTCGGCGAACAATTCGGCGAGCTGCAAATAATTCGCCACGTCGGCCGGCGCCGCGTCAATCGCGTCCAGTAGTTGCTTTTCTCGGCCGGCTGCGGCATTCGAGCCGCCCGGCGGTGCGGCGGGCGCTTCGCCCCGCGCCTGAGCCACGCGATCGCGGAACGACGTTTCGGTCGCGCCGGCAGTGCTCGTCGAGCCTTGCAGCAAATTCGGATCGTACCCGCCTTGCTGGATCGTCTTCTCGACGCTGAGCTGCGAAATGGCCTTGGCCGCCTCCTGGTCGCCGGGCCGCGCCTGTTCGACGCGTCGCCAGCAGCTGATGGCCTGGTCGAACTGGCCGAGCCGGGCCAAAGTCTCGGCCGCCCGGCGATTGACCGTCACGTCTTTGGGCGACGCATCGAGGGCCCAACGGAGCGCGAACAGCTGACACTCGTCGCAGCCAAGCTGCTTGTACGCGTCGGCCACGTCGAGCAGCGTCGCCGTTTCCCAGGGGTTCGGTTTCAACGCGTCGCACGCCGCGTCAAAGGCCTCGCGCCATTGCCCCTTGCCGGCCGCCTTGTTGAGCGCCATCCGCGAACCCTTGCTCTTGAGCGCGGCGAAGCGAGCGCCCTTCTTGTTGTTGCCGTATTTCTGCGCGAGGTTCCCCAGAAAATGCTGCAGATAGATCAGGTTGGCGGGGTCATCCATCAGGCACTGGGCCAACAGGTCGTGGGCGTAGTCGTAGTCGGCCTTTTCCGCGCTTTGGCGGGCGCGCTCGAAGACCGCCTGCAAGCGCTGGCGCACGGCCGGGGAAACGGCCGGCGGGCCGCTGCGACTGGATTTGTCTGGCTGTTGCGCCGACATGAACGTGCCTGTGCCCCTGGTTCCAACCCACCGTCGATTGGCCGCAAACCGGTCGTTGCTTTAACTCCATTCTAGCAGTTGGCTTTCGCCACACAAACGGATGAGTTACCGTAAGCTAGGGCGAATCGTAGCATTGCCGAGGCGCGGCAAAGTGTAGCTGAAGTCGCAAGACTTCAGACCGGGTCGGGAGAATGTCGGAATTCTTGCGAATTCCGCTACCGCAACTTGCAATCATCTCGCGGCAAAGTGTATTTCGTGGGCGCCGGGCCAGGGGAGCCGGGGCTGCTGACGTTGCGCGGCGCCGAATGCCTACGCCTCGCCGACGTGGTGCTGCACGACTACCTGGCCAGCCCGGAAGTGCTGACCTGCGCGCGGCCGGAAGCAGAGCTCATTTGCCTCGGCCGTCATGGCCACGGCCGGCTGATGTCGCAGGCCGAGATCAACGAGGCCATGCTTCGCCATGCCGGCTCGGGGCGCGTCGTGGTGCGGCTCAAGGGGGGTGACCCGGCCATTTTCGGCCGGCTGGCCGAGGAGCTGGCCGCCGTGGAGTCGGCCGGCGTGCCGTACGAAATCGTACCCGGCATCACCGCGGCCCAGGCTGCCGCCAGCCACGCGGGCATTCCGCTCACCCAGCGCGACGAAGCCTCCTGCCTCGCCTTCGTGACCGGGCACGAGTCGAGCGAGAAAGAGCTGGCGATCGATTTCGCGGCATTGGCCAAGTTCCCCGGCACGCTCGTGTTTTACATGGGCGTTACTACGGCGCAAGCCTGGAGCCGGGCGCTCATCGACCACGGCAAGCCGCCGGATACGCCCGTCGCCGTGGTGCGACGCTGTTCGTTGCCGGACCAGCAGACGATTCTGACCACGCTCGGCGAAGTCGGCGAGCGTTTGCAGCAGGTAAAGCTGCGTCCGCCGGCGGTAATCGTCGTCGGCGACGTGGCCAGGCAGCGCGCGGCGGACAACTGGTTTACGTCGCGGCCGCTGTTCGGACGCACCGTCCTGGTCACCCGGCCGCAGCATCAATCCCGCGAGCTGGCCGGCCGGTTGCAATCGCTCGGCGCCAGCGTGCTGTGCCAGCCCGCGATCGAGATCGGCGAGCCGGCCGATTGGTCGCGCGTGGATGCGGTCATCGATCGCCTCGAAGGATTCGATTGGCTCGTATTTTCCAGCAGCAACGGCGTCCACTGTTTCTTCAGGCGACTGCTTGAATGCGGCCACGATCTGCGACGTTTGGGGGCGGCGCGGTTGGCGGCGATCGGCCCCGCGACGGTCGCCGCGTTGGCCGAGTACCATCTGCGGGCCGACGTTCAGCCGGCGACGTACTGGGCCGAGGCGCTGGCCGAGGCGCTCGCATCGCACGCGCGCGGCAAGCGCCTCCTGCTGGCCCGCGCCAGCCGCGGCCGTGAAGTTCTGGCCCAGATGCTGACCGCGGCAGGCGCCACGGTCGAGCAAGCCGTCGTGTACGAGAGCCGCGACGTGGCCGCGCCGGATGCCGAGGTGGCCGAAGCGCTCGCCGCCGGCCAAATCGACTGGACGACCGTCACCAGCTCGGCCATCGCCCGCAGCCTGGTCCGCCTGTTCGGCGAAGGTCTCCGCAAGACGCGGCTGGCCGCGATCAGCCCCCTCACGGCCGACGTGCTGCGCGAGCTCGGCCATCCGCCGGCGGTCGTCGCCGATTCCTACACGACCGACGGCGTCGTGGCCGCGATCCTCGCCGCCGAAGAAACGGGATCGAAAGATCGGGAGAGGTAGACACGGCGAATGATCCGCATTGACATTATAACCTTTATGTTATATACTAATGGCATGGGACGTCGAATATACAAATGAGTTCGAGACGTGGTGGCATACGCTCGACGAGGAGGTGCAAGATTCATTACGCGCCAGCGTGGAGCTGCTTGCTGAAGTGGGACCGAACTTGGGACGCCCCCACGTTGATACCGTCCAGGGTTCCCGGCACTCGAACATGAAAGAGCTGCGGACTCAGCACCACGGGCGGCCCTATCGCACGTTCTTTGCCTTCGATCCGCGGCGGACGGCGATCCTGCTAATTGGAGGGGACAAGACGGGCGATCAGCGATTCTACCAACGGATGATACCGCGAGCCGATGCTCTCTATGACGAGTATCTCGAAGAAATCCAACGCGAAGGATTGATTGACGACAAGGAATAAAAGCAATGGCTGGACACAAGAAGTTTTCCACGTTGATCGACAAGATGCCGACGGCTCGGCGTGCTCGGTCTGATGCTCGCGTCACCAGGATACGCCAGGAGATGTTGCTGGCCGAGCTGCGCAAACACTCTGGACTCACCCAACAGGAGTTGGCGGACAAGCTTGGCATCAGCCAGCCTTGCCTTTCCAAAATGGAAGGCCAGGACGACATGCAAATAGCGACATTGAATCGAATCGTCGGGTCGCTCGGTGGCACGTTGGAACTGATTGTTCGTCTACCCAATGGCGAATTTAGCCTCACCCAGTTCACCGCGAAGGGATGATCCCGAGCCCGCGGGGAGCGGGAGCACTTCTAATCATCCGCGAAACTTTTCTGGCCGGGCCGGCTCTTCGGTCCGCGCAAAGCTTAACGCGAAACGTCGGACGTTTGATGATTCGTCGCGCAACGTCCGATGCTACATGTAGGTCAGGCCGTGCCTGACGAGCGGGCGCCGAGACGAGAGCCTTGGCGCCACCTTGTCAGGCACAGCCTGACCTACGCACTCGTTGCCGTGAACTGCGAGCACGGCGGACGAATGCTCTCGACCGGGCTCACGATGGCCCGGCCCGCCTTCGGCAAGGATGTTCGCCCCTCCGCCCCTGCCTGCCACTGGTTTGTTTTCCCGACTCGCGGTTTGTGGAGCCTGCCATGCCCAGCCGTTTTCCGTCCCCCTCGCCCAAGGTCCGCGCGACGTTGTACCTGCCGCACGACTTGCTGGAAGAAGCCCGCGACGCGGCCGTCCATTTGGGCGGCTACCCGTTGCGGCTGACTCTCACCAAGTTTGCCGAGCGAGCGTTCCGCGCCGAGCTGCAACGGCTGAAGGACGGCTACAACGCGGGCTGCGACTTCCCGCCGCGAGAAGAGGACCTGAAAGGTGGCCGGCCCATCGCCGCGTAACGCGCCAGGAGTTCCCACCATGCACCCTGCCGACACGACACCCACCATACCCATCCTAAAACTGTTTCCCCGCCTGGCGATGGCCCGCGCCTCGCGCAAGCCCGCGGTTCGCAGGTTCGATCGCGGCCAGCGCTCGAAGTCTGCCGCAGGCGACGACAGCCCCGAAGGACGCCGCAGCCAGGTGCGCGCCCGGCTACTCCGCATGATCGTCGACAACGAACAGGTGCGGCGCAATGTCCAACGGCCCAGTGCCAGCTAATGCTCCCATGCGCACGTCCGTCCGCGCGCTGAGCCTCGCGCTGATCGTGGGGGCAATGTGCCTGCCCGCGCTCGCAGCGCGCGACGGACTGTCCGAACCCTCGGCCACGACTTCGCTCCCGGTGCGCGCCACAGACGAAGCGATCTGGCGGACGGCCCTGTGGCCGTTCGCCAAGCCACACCACGCGCCCGTTTACGAGTCGCAGCCACACAATGGCACGTCCCACCCGGCAGTCGCGCGGATCATCGTGACCGAACGGCGCTCGACCGCCTTCGGCAGCGGCACGCTGGTGGACGTCCGCGAGCAGTATGGCCTGGTGATCACCAACTGGCACGTGGTGCACGAAGCGCGGGGACCAGTCGAGGTCACCTTTCCCGGCGGTTTCCGCTCGCTCGCCCGGTCGCTGAAGGTCGATTCCAACTGGGACCTGGCGGCGCTGGTGATCTGGCGGCCGCCGATCGAGCCGGTGCGGCTCGCCCGGCAGCCGCCGAGGCCCGGCGACCTGCTGACGATTCACGGCTACGGCCGCGGACAATATCGCATCGCGACCGGCCGCTGCACGACGTACTACGCGCCGCGGCCCGACTACCCGCTGGAAATGGTCGAGCTCGACGTCGAAGCGCGGCAGGGCGACTCGGGCGGGCCGATCTTCAACCAGCAGGGCGAGCTGGCCGGCGTGCTGTTCGGGGCAGGGCAGGGCACCACCCTCGGCAGTTACGCGCCGCGCGTGGGCAATTTCCTGGCCACGCTCGCGCCCGACATCGGCCAGGCCAAGGACCAGGCCCAAGTGGCGGTGGCCGACCGGCCGGCGCCGAACGTGCAAAAACCCAGCGACAACCAGCGCCAACTCATCGCGTCGAACTACCCCAGCATGCCGTGGATGCCGCCCGAACATCGATCCAAAGATCAGGTGAGCGATCCGCCGTCACCGGCGCGCGCCAACTTGGCAATGGCCCCCGCGGAACCGGCCGCGGCAGACAGCGGACCGCCCCCCACGAACGACCCGCCGCCGGACGACTGGTACCAGGCCCTCAAATCGGCGCTGGCGGTCGTCGGCCTGGTGGCCATCGCCGCGCAGCTCGTGAAGGCGGTGCGATAGACGCGCTTACATTAGCCCGAAGCGCAAGCGAGGGTCGCCCGGGATTTACCCTCGCTTGCGCTTCGGGCTAGTGTGGGGAGTCGTTACGGCTGTACACCGCTGCTTTTCAGCTTTGCCCGCAGGTCGGGGATGATCGCCTCGGGAATGAAGCGGGCCAGCTCTTCGTCGTCGGCCAGCTGCGTAATTTGCTTGATGAGCGAGCTGGAGACGTGCGAAAACTCTTCGTCCGCCATCAGGAACACCGTCTCGATCCCGGGGTCGAGCTTGCGGTTGGCAAGTGTCATCGTGAACTCGGTATCCATATCGGAGAGCGAGCGCACGCCGCGGATGATCACGCGGGCACCGCTATCGCGCACAAACTGCACGGCCAGCCCGGCGAACTGCCGCACCCGGACGTTGCCCAACGGCTTGGTAACGCGCTCCACCAGCTCGACCCGCTCCTCCGCCGAGAAGAGCGCCTGCTTGTCGATATTCGTGCCGACGCCCACGATCAGCTCGTCCACGAGCCGGCTGCTCCGCTCGATCACGTTGAGATGCCCGAGCGTGATCGGGTCGAACGAGCCGGTGTATACTGCGCGGCGAGACATGGGGGGGTCGGTGAGTAAGTGAGTAGGTGAGTAGGTGAGTAGGTCGGCTAGAAGGCCGTGCCGTTTTCGCCTTGCTTTGACCTACGAAGATATGCGATGTAACTGTTGACTCTCGCGATCAGCTGACGGGCGTCGTTCTTCAGTTCTTCGGGAAGACCGGCTTGACCATAACCTTCATCCAAGCATGCGTTGTAGTCGTCGATGAGTTCATCGATGGACCCGCGAGCGGTGCTGCAAAAGTGAATGTTCTCCAAATAATGCCAGCGCCCGTGGCCTTCGGCAATGTTATTGCTCACCGATATTGCGGCCCGTCGCATCTGAGTTGCAAGGCAATATCTTTCGTCGGCCGGAAGCTGCTTGATGAGTTGGTAGGTTTTCTTGCGCAGCCGTCGAGCCGCGTTGTACAACTCGAACTCATCCAAGTCGTATTGAGCCTCGTAGCTCATACCCCTACTCACCTACTCACCCACTCACCCACTCACCCATTGAACGATTGCAGCGCTCCAATCAACCGCTCCAGATCATCTTCCTCATTGTTGTACGCATGCGGGCTGATTCGCAATCGGCCGGCGCGGCAGCCCAGCACCACCCGCCGGCCCAGGCAGTGCCGTTTGACGGCCATCGCGTCGCGGCCCGGCAGCTCGAAGGAGACGATGCCCGAGCGCTGCTCGCCGCCGCGGTGGTCGAGCCGGCGGTCGGAGACGATCGTGGCGCCGATCTCGGCCAGCCTCTCGCAGGCTCGGTCGGAGATCTCGAGCACGGCCGCGGCCACCGATTCGATGCCCAAATCCATGAGCAGCTTCAGGCTCGCGCCAAAGCCGAGAATGCCGCAGACGTTCATCGTGCCGCCCTCGTAGCGGGCGGCCGTCGGCCGCAGGTTGAGCTCGATGTGCGTGTAATCCTGCCCGGGATTGACGCTGTGCCAGCCGACGCCGAAGGGCCGCAGCTTCTCCAAATGCTCCTGCCGGATGTAGGCGATGCCCGCCCCTTCCGGGCCGAGCATCCACTTGTGGCCGTCGGCCGCCAGGAAATCGACGTCCATCTCGTTCACATTCAGCGGGAACGCGCCCAGGCCCTGGATGGCGTCGAGGAAGAACAGAGCACCGTGTTCGTGCGCGATTTGCGCGATCCGCTTCACGTCGTGCCGGTAGCCGGTGGCAAAGCCGACCCAGCTCACCGTCACAATTCGCGTCCGCTCGTCGCAGGCCTCGGCGAGCCGGTCGAGCTCCAGCCGGCCGCTCACTTCCGTCGGCACGCGGCGGGTCTCCACGCCGCGACTCTCCAGGTTGAACCACGGGTAGACGTTCGACGGGAACTCGTCGGCCAGCGTCACCACGTTGTCGCCGGCTTGCCAGGGAAAGCCCTCAGCCACCAGGCTGATGCCCTCGGTGGTGTTGCGGATGAGTCCCACCTCGGACACGTCGGCGCCCATCAGACCTGCGCCCAGCCGGCGAACATCCTCCAGCCGCTGGGCCCAATCGAGCCAGTTCACGTCGCCGTTGGCCGTGGCATCGTCGGCGTATTGCCGCACCTCCTGGGCCGCGGCCTCCGGCAGCGGTGCGACGGCCGCATGGTCGAAGTAGGCCCAGTTACGGGCAACGGGCATCTGCCGGC
>CAZHIV010000517.1:0-3694 GCA_964532675.1 uncultured Planctomycetaceae bacterium | reverse complement strand
CGTCGCGATACCAGGTGAGGAAATGGATCGTATCGTCGACCGCCACGCCGAGCGCAATGCTGGCCGCCATCATCGAACCGATATCCACCGGGATGCCCAGCCACCCCATTCCGCCGAACACGGCCAGTACGGGAAATACATTGGGCATCATCACCACGCTGCCCGCAAGCACGCTCCGGCATACGAGCATGATCAGCGGCGTGATCGTGATGAACGACCAGAACGAGCTCTGAATCAGGTTATCCAACAGTGCTCGCTGGGCCTTGTAAACGATCGGCACGACGCCCGTGTAAACGGCGCCGATCGGCGCGCCGGCCACCATCGGCGGCTCCTCGCCGGGCAGCGTGAGCTCATCCCGCACGTCGGCGACGTGAACATTCGCGTTGGCGACCAGCCCGACGTCGGCTTCGGGAACATTGCCGAGCACGACCACGGAGTCGAACGTCTTGAAGTGCCGGATCGCGGCCTCCCGTTGGGCTTCGTCAAACTCCGAAAGCGTGCGATCGAACGATGTCAGCCTCAACCGGGCATTGGCCAGCAAGCGTTGGAGGGCATGCGCGTAAATATGCTGCTGATACTCGGCCGACTCGACGGGCATGTCCTTGGGAAGAGCTCCCACGAGCCCCGGCTCCCAAATGCACACCTTCGCGCCGGAAATCACTCCGTTGGGGCGGCTCGCCGCGATTTGCTGGAGCACCTCCTCGCGGGCATCGGCGGCGGCCAGCACCGGATCGATAATGGCCCGCACGCTGCTCACAAACCGCCCGTAGTCGAGGTTCTCGAATGCCGCTGCACGCAGGCTAATCCGCCACAGCTCGCTCCCAGTCTCTGGGTCGATCTCCAAGTACCCGCTGCGGCCAAGCGCCTTCTCGCTCTCCTCGAGCTTGACGTTGGTGACGCTGCGGCGGGCCACGTCGCGACTGCCAGGAGCGATCGGCGGCGCAAACGTCACCGGCGACAGCGACGGGCCCACCAGGTTGCGCCCCGCGGGGCCCAGCTCGTTGTCGATCGTTTCCTGAATCAACGAAACGATCTCGAATCGCTCGAGGAAGGTGAGCTTGGTAGCGGCCTCGGCGGCCGCCACCTGCTCGCCCGCCGCGCGGCGCCGCTCCTCGGGGAACTTGATCACCACCTCCAGCGGCACGAGTCGGCCGATGCGACTCTCCAGCCATGTATAGTCGCGGCGCACCCGAACGCTCTCATCGAAGAGCTTCAAAAGGTCGATGTTGGTGCGCACCTTGGTCAGGCCGAATCCGACCACGCCAATAAACAAAAAACAGCCAATCGCAACGGCCGCATGGTTCCGGATGATCGCGCCGCTGAGGCGGGTCCAGCGATCCTCCAACATCGGATGGCCATTGGTCGCTCCCGCGACGTGCGCCAGATGCTCGCCGCGGCGCTGTTTGCGCGTCAAAGGAACGGGCCACATCGCCAGGGCGGCTGGCAGGAACAAGAACAGAAACACCAGCATCAACGCCACGCCCGCGGCCGAATAGATGCCGAATTTGCGAATCGGTTCCAAGTCGCTGATGCCCAACGACGCCAAGCCGATGCCGGTCGTCACGTTGCACAACAGGGCCGGCTTCCAGCCATGACCGAGGGCCCGCTCCGGCGCCCCTTCCATCCCGTGCTCGCGAATCGCGTCGTGATAGTAATTCACGAGATGCACCGCGCCGGAAATGGCCAGCACGTACAGCATCGAAGGCATTGCCATCATCACGGCGTCGGTGTTCTGGCCTGTCCAGAACACGAACGCCAGACTCGCCGCCGCGCTCATCACACCGCAAGCGAACACGATCAGCGTCAGCTTGATACTCCGCAGCGACCACCAGGCGAGTCCCAAACCCAACAGTCCCGACAGCGAAGCCAACCGCGCCAAAGTGCGGTCGCCCTCCTCGTCGATGGCGACGTTCTCGACAGGCGGCCCGCCCAATCGCGCAGTCTCCGGATCGATGCCGCACTCCTTCAGCGCGTCGAAGATTACGCCCGGCTCTCGCTGCCAGGGCATTGGGCCGCTCGGCACACGGCGGCCCAGAACTTTGCGAAAATCCTGAATCGCCACGTCCGATAGCATGACCACGACACAAGTATGCCGCTCGTCGGGGCCAATCAGCGTGCCCTTTACCCGGTCCACCGCAACGTCGTACGGAACCTCCTGCGGCGGCGACGTCAACTCGTTCAGCGTCTCCCGGGCCGTCGTCACCGACTGGAAGTACTGCGTGTGCTCCGGCAAGCGGGCAGCCTCGCCGGGGCCGGGATCCTCGATCGGCACCAGGTACTCGGCCAGCCGTTCGATTCGCGGGTCGTCGGGCTTCGAATCGGGCAGCGAAGGATCGCCGCCCAGCTCGCAGCCCGGCCAGCTGATCATCACGAACTGGTCCGCCACGAAGTGCTTGCGGAACCAGCGCAACTCGGTCGTCTCGGTGAACGACGCCGGCAGCCAATCCGTGACCTTGTTCTTATTGCTGCGGATCGCCCGGTGCGCACCCTGCATCAAGAGGGGCGCCGCAAAAAAGAACAGCATCAGGATCAGCAGCGAGTACCGAACGAAAAATGTCTTGCGGGTCATCGCGTGCGATATCCATTCATGGCGAGCGGGGTTTCCAGCTGCGAAGGCGGGGCGTCCAGGCGGGAATGCAGCGAAACGGACCAGTTCAACGATCGTGGCGGAATCCTTCCGCGGTTCAAGCAATGCTGCCCGGCCGGCCCACCTGCGGCCACGCAGCCAATCGGCGATGCAGCACCGCCATAGCGATCATTCTAACAACAACGCTCCCCCGCGGAATACTGACCCGGCGGTCGCGTGGCGGCAAGCGCCAAACAAGAAACCTTCAGCGATGCGAATCCGGGTCGCGCCCCATATTACCTAAGTGCTGATACAAACGGGAGATAAGAAGCCGAATGAATCCGCGATCCAGGCCAATTCTCGCTCGCCGGGCGCTCCACGCGGCATCGAACGCCTCGCGACATTTAGTCTTCCTGGCGCGGCTGTCGCGATTATTCATTCTTGGCTACATCCATTTCCAGAGTCTCGACGAGGAACGCGTAACGGTCGGTAGCGACCTCGATCAGCTTTTTCACGGGAGTGCCGGCGCCGTGGCCGGCGCGGGTTTCGATGCGCAGCAGGATCGGCGCGTCGCCCGCCTGGGCCCGCTGCAGCGCGGCAGCGAACTTGAAGCTGTGCATCGGCACCACGCGATCGTCGGTGTCGGCCGTCATGATCAGCGTCGGCGGATACTTGCCGCCCTCCTCGACGTTGTGATACGGAGAGTACGCCAGCAGTGCTTTGAACTCGTCCTGCTTGTCGAGATAGCCGAATTCGTCGCGCCAGAACTGGCCGGCCGTGAACTCCTGGAAGCGAAGCATATCGAGCACGCCGACGACCGGGATGCAGGCGCCGAAGAGTTCGGGCCGCTGAACTTCGACGGCCGCGACCAAGAGGCCCCCGTTGCTGCCGCCCAGGATGGCGAGCTTTTGTGGCGTGGTGCGGCCCTGGTCGATGAGCCACTCGGCCGCGGCGATGAAGTCATCGAACACGTTCTGCTTGTTGAGCGTTTTCCCGGCGAGGTGCCAGCCTTCGCCGTACTCGCCGCCGCCCCGCAGATTGGCCACCGCCAGCAGGCCGCCCATCTCCATCCACGCGATGTACTCCGGCCGGAAGAAGGGCACGATGGAAATGCTGTAGCCGCCGTAG
>CAZHIV010000516.1:0-18564 GCA_964532675.1 uncultured Planctomycetaceae bacterium | reverse complement strand
ACGGATTGTAGAAACTTGTCAGGCACAGCCTGACCTACGGGAGCCAGCATGGAAAAAGAGCATCTCGATCGCGCGAAGGCGATTCGTCAGGGCATTCTGCAACTGCGGGACTCTCTTTGACTGGGAACAGAAGCGGGCTCGCATCGCGGCCATCGACGCCGAAATGGCCCGGCCGGACTTCTGGAACAACCAGGAGCGGGCCCAGGCCACGGTCGAGGAGCGCAAGGCGCTCAGCGCCGTGTTGACGCCGCTCGATAGCGCGCTCAAGTCGAGCGACGATCTTGCGGCCATGATCGAGATGGCGGCCGAGGACGAATCGTTCGCCGCCGAAGTGCCGGGCGAAATCGAGCGGCTCGAGGAGCTCGTCGAGAAGCTCAAGCTCAAAGCGCTACTCAACGGCCCGCACGACGGCATCGGCGCGATCCTCTCGATCAACGCCCGCGACGGAGGCACCGACGCCAACGACTGGGCCGAGATGCTGCTGCGGATGTATACCACCTGGGCGCAGAAGAACGGCTATTCGATCGAGCTGCTGGAGCGGCAGGACAACGAGGAGGCGGGCATCAGCCACGCGGCGATCGCCATTCGCGGCGCCATGGCGTACGGCTATCTCAAGGGCGAGACGGGCATGCACCGGCTAGTGCGCATCAGCCCCTTCAATGCCGAAGGCAAGCGGCAGACCAGCTTCGCCGCGGTCGACGTGTCGCCGGAGGTCTCCGACGCGGTGGCGATCGAGATCGACCCCAACGACGTGCGCGAGGACACTTTTCGAGCCAGCGGCGCCGGCGGGCAGCACGTCAATAAAACGTCCAGCGCGATCCGGCTCACCCATGCGCCCTCGGGCATTGTCGTGCAGTGCCAGAGCGAGCGTTCGCAGCACAAGAACCGGGCCACGGCCTGGAAGATGCTCCGCGCCCGCATGGCCCGGCAGGAAGAAGAGAAACGCGAGGCGGCCGAGGCGGCCAAGTACCAGCAGCAGGCCAAGGTGGGCTTCGGATCGCAGATCCGCAATTACTTCCAGCACCCGGACCAGCGTGTGAAAGACGCCCGCACGAAATATCAGCAAGGAAACTTCCACGCCGTGATGGACGGCGATATCCAGGGCTTTCTCGACTCGGTGCTGCGCTGGCGCGCCGGGCAGCCGGTCGAGGAGAACGGCGACTAGGCGAACGATGCTGTAGCTGAAGTTGCAAAACTTCAGAGTGAGGCTGAATCCTTGCGAATTCGCCTACGCGTCACGCCAGGATATCGTTCACCACGCGGCCGTGGACGTCGGTCAGCCGGAACTCGCGGCCCTGGTAGGTGAACGTCAGCCGCTCGTGATCCAGGCCCAACAGGTGCAGCACCGTGGCGTTCAGATCGTGGACGTGGACCGGGTTCTCGGACACGTTGAATCCCAGCTCGTCGGTCTTGCCGTAGGTGATGCCGGGCCGGGTGCCGCCGCCGGCCAGCCACATCGTGTAGGCGTCCTTGTGATGATCGCGGCCGGGGTTCGTCTTGGCGCCGGTACTCGAGATGGCCTGGCGGAGCGGCGTGCGGCCGAACTCGCCGCCCCAGATTACGAGCGTTTCGTCCAACAGGCCCCGCTGCTTCAGATCAGTCACCAGCGCCGCCATCGCCCGATCGACGTCTTTGCACTTCGCCGCCAGGCGCTGCGGCAGGTTGTTGTGATGGTCCCAATCCGAATCGTAAAGCTGGATCATCCGCACGCCGCGCTCCACCAGCCGGCGGGCCAATAAGCAGTTGTTGGCGAACGACGCCTTCCCCGGCTGGGCGCCGTACAGGTCGAGCGTCGCCTGCGACTCGGCGAAAAGGTCCATCAGGTCCGGCACGGAGGCTTGCATCCGGAACGCCATTTCATACTGGCTGATTCGCGTGGCGATTTCCGGGTCGCCCACATCGGCCAGGTGCGACTCGTTCAGCTCGGCAATCGTATCGAGGACCCGCCGCCGATCGGCTGCCGAATGCCCCTTGGGATTGGAAAGAAACAGCACGGGGTCGCCGCTGGAGCGAAACTGCACGCCCTGGTACACGCTCGGCAGAAACCCGGTGGACCACAGGCTCGTCCCCGCGCCGCCCGCCGGACCGGAGAGCATTACGACGTACGCCGGCAGGTCGCGGCTCTCCGAGCCCAGCCCGTACACCACCCAGGAGCCGAAGCTTGGCCGGCCGCCGCGGCCGAAGCCGGTGTGCAGGAACATCTGCGCCGGGGCGTGGTTGATCTCGTCCGTGTGCAGCCCTTTGAGGATCGTGATGTCGTCGGCGACAGTCGCCAAATGAGGAAGCAGTTCCGAGATTTCCTGGCCGCTCTGGCCGTGCCGGTCGAACCGATACTGCGAGCCGGCCAGCGTCATCTCGCCGCCGAGGAACGCGAACCGCTTGCCTTCGAGAAGCTCCGGCGGGCAGGCCTGGCCGTCGTGCTCCACGAGTTTCGGCTTGTTATCGAACAGGTCGAGCTGCGACGGCGCGCCGATCATGTGCAGGTAGATCACGTTCCTGGCCGTCGGCGCGAAATGCGGCAGCCGCGCGGCGAGCGGATTGGCCGGCTTGTGGCCGGGGTCCTTTTTGTAGCCGGCGTCTGATTTGTGGCCGGGGTCTGAGACCCCGGCTACAGCGCTCTCCCGGAGCAACGAGCCGAGGGCGACCGCTCCCAGACCGATTCCCGAACCGCGCAGAAACTGCCGGCGCGACTGCTTTTGGACGTACTCGTGCAGCGGATTCACGTGGTCACTCCTTGGTGATCGTCTCGTCCAAATTCAATAGGACCGTCGCCACGGCGTACCAGGCGGCCAGTTCGCCGCGCGCCGCCCCGCGCGGCAGCTTGAGCGCGCCGACGAGCGCTTGCGTCGCCTTGCGGTCGCGCTGGGCATCGAGAAGCTGCTGGTCGTACAACCGGCGCAGCGCGCTCCGCTCGACCGGCGACGGGTCGCGGGCCAAGCAAATCCGCACCATGCAGGAGATCCGTTCGTCGATCGTATCCGCCGGCCGCTCGCGGAGCGTCCGCAGGGCGAGCGCCTGGGCCGCCTCGACGTAGACCGGATCGTTCAATAGCGTGAGGGCTTGCAGCGGCGTGTTCGAGCGGGACCGCTCGGCCGTGCACGCCAGCCGCGCCGAAGCGTCGAAGTTCACAAAGCTGGGATACGGCGCCCCGCGCTTGAGGACCACGTAAATCCCGCGACGATACTTGTCCTCGCCCGGACTGACTTCGTAATCGACCTTGGCGCCGCCGACTTTCACCCATAGCCCCTCCGGCTGGTAGGGACGCACGGGCGGGCCGAACTGCTTCTTGCTGAGCAGGCCCGCGATCGCCAGCGCGTTGTCGCGGATCATTTCGGCATCCAGGCGCACGCGCGGGCCACGGGCGTAAAGCCTGTTCTGGTCGTCGCGCTCCAGCAGCGCGGTCGTCACGGCCGACGATTGCCGGTACGTGGCCGACGTGACGATTTCTCGCAGCACCTTCTTCATCGACCAGGCCGGGTAACCTTGGGCGGGCGTCATGAACTCGACCGCCAGCCAGTCGAGCAGCTTGGGATGGGTCGGCGGCCGGCTCTTGATGCCGAAGTCCTCGATGGTTTCCACGATGCCATGACCGAAGATCTCGGCCCACCAGCGGTTCACCGTCACGCGGGCCACGAGCGGATTGCGGCGATCGACCAACCACTCGGCCAGCGCCAGCCGATCGTCCTCCGGCGACGAGAAGGTATGCAGCACGGCCGGCACGCCCGGCTCGACCGGTTCGCCGGGCTGCGAGTAGTCGCCGCGTTGGAAGACCGTCGTGGGCCGCGGCTCGGGCAGCTCTCGCATCACCAGCGTCGTCGGCTGGTCGATGCTCTTCAGATTTCCCCGCATCTCGGCCTGCTGTTTGCGGAGCGCGGAGAGTTCGTCGTCGCGGTCCAGCCGGTAGCTGTCGAGCGCGCGGCGGTCCTTCTGGGAACGTTGTTCAGCCGGCAGGTTCAGGATTCGCGCGACGTTGGCCGGCACGGCTTCGGCCGCCGGGTCGCCGGTGATCGCCGAAATGCGCAGCCGGCCAATCGTGCGTCCGCCGCCGAACTCTTGCACCATGCGAAACCGCAGGGTCGTGCCCGCCGCGAAACCGAGCGGCCGCTTGGTTTGGAACTGGGCCCAGTGGGGCACAAAGAACTTCGGGCTCACCGCCCAAGCCGTGGCCGGATTGGCGTCGATCGCGCCCGCGACGCCAAATCGCGGCTGCGAGTAGTCGGCCGTGGCGTTCACCAGCCGGACGGGTTGGAACTGGTTGCTGCCGCGCGGAGCGGCCTCGACGGCGAACGTGTTCAGCACGAAATTCGGCCGCCGGGCGTCGCCGCGGCCGGGCCCGCCGCCGGGTAGAGAATCGTCGGTGAGGGCTTCCAGCTTGAAGGCCGTGATGGCCGTGCGCTCCGTCTGGACGACGAATGTGTACGTGTCGGTGTCCGGCGGATCGTCGGTCAACAGCACCGATTTGTCCTCGAGCACGCGGTGAACGGCCCCTTCGGCCGAGGCGAAGTCCTGCAGCTCGAGCACGTGCGTCCGCGGCGCGCGATCGAGCGAGTCGCGCAACGATTTCTCCCAATCGGCCGCGGCGGACCGCAGCTCCTCGCGTCGCTCCGAAATTTGCTCCTCGATTCGCGCCAACTCGATCTCGAGCGGTTGCCGCTCGGCGTCGCCCATCGCATCGGGCAACGTCATGCGCGGGCCGAGAAACTGGATCGAACCTGGCACCTTGGGCTTGGCCCGGTCCGCTTCCAGCGCGGTGTTGTTGAAGAAGGCAAAGAATTGGTAATACTCTTTCTGCGAGAACGGATCGTACTTGTGGTCGTGGCACTGGGCGCATTCGAGCGTCGTGCCGAGCCACACGGTGGCGGTGGTGTTGACGCGGTCGATGACCTGGTTGGTGCGGGTTTCCTCCGGCTCGGTGCCGGCCTCGACGTTCGTCATCGTACAGCGGTGGAAGCCCGTGGCGATCTGCTGCCGCTCGGTGGCGTTCGGCAGCAAGTCGCCCGCGAGCTGCTCGATCGTGAACTGGTCGAACGGGATGTCGGCGTTGAGGGCCTGGATCACCCAATCGCGGTAGGCCCAGATTTCGCGCAAGTCGTCGCGTTGGAATCCGTGGGAATCGGCGTACCGCGCCAGATCGAGCCAGGGCCGCGCCCAGCGTTCGCCGAACTGCGGCGAGTCGAGCAAGCGATCGACGAGCCGCTCGTAGGCATCTTCGCGCGGATCGGTTAGAAAGGCTTCGACATGATCCGGCGGCGGCGGAAGCCCGATTAAGTCGAGGTAGACGCGGCGAATGAGCGTCGGGCGGTCCGCCTCCGCCGACGGGGCCAGCCCTTCGGCGTCGAGCCGGGCGAGGATGAAATAATCCAGTTCGCTCCGCGCCCAGGCCGCGTCGCTTACTGCCGGCAACTCGGGCCGCACTGGCGCGACGTACGCCCAGTGCCTGGCCACCTCGATCTGCTCAGGCCATTCGGCGCCGGCCTCCAGCCAGCGGCGGAGCAAGTCGGTCTCGCGCTCGCCCAGCGGCTTGCCGACGGCGGGCATGATCTCGTCGTGCCCGGCCGGCAGCGTCGTGCGGCGATAGATTTCGCTGCTTTCCGCATCGCCCGGCACGATCGCCGAATAGTGGTCGAGCGCCGCTTGGCGCTGGTCGAGCCGCAGATCGGCTTCCTGGACGTCCGGACCGTGGCACTCGAAGCAGGCGCGGCGAAAGAGGGGGTAGATGTCGCGGGCGAAGTCCGGGGCCGATTCGTCCGCCGCGCGAAGCCCGCCGGCGCCGGCCAGCAGCAACGCAGCCGCCATACTCGCCCGCGCGATCGGATGCCGTCTCAAAATAAGGCGACGCCAAATCATCCGCGGTTCTACTCTTGCTCTTGCTCGAAGGGCGTTTCGCGGCCGGTGATTTGATCGCGCAGGTACGGCTCGCGGACCCGCTTGCCCTCGATCGGCTTGAGCTCGCGGACCCAGATGTTGCGGTAGCGGACCGGGTCGCCGTGGTCCTGCAAGTGGATTGGCAGCTTGCCGTGCTTCTCGTACGACGGCGGCCGGTTGAACGGCGTGTTGCCCTGGAGCTCGAAGTGGTTCAGCGTCAGCACGCCGTTATGCAGCACGGTGATGTAGGCAGGCGATTTGAGCGAGCCGTCGTCGTTGAACTTCGGCCCGGTCCAGATGATGTCGTAGGTGTTCCACTCGCCGGGCGGCCGCATCGCGTTGACCTGCGGCGGCGTTTGCTTGTAGATCGCGCTGGCCTGGCCGTCGAAGTAGGTTTCGTTGTCGTACGAATCGAGCACCTGCAGCTCGTAGCGGTCCATGAGGAATACGCCGCTGTTGCCGCGGCCCTGGCCGCTGCCCTTCGGCGGCACGGGGGCCGACCACTCGACGTGAAGCTGGCAGTCGCCGAAGCTCTCGCGCGAGGTGATGCTGCCGCTGCCCACGATGGCCACGCCATCCTCGACCTTCCAATTCTCGCCGCTCTCCCAGGCCGACAGATCCGTGCCGTCGAACAGCACGACGGCGTCCGAGGGCGGATCGCCGCAATTCTCGCCGGGCGTGACGACCGGCGGCTCGGACCACTCAATGCCGGTCAGATACTCACCGTCCTGCGCGACACCGCAGGAGGCGACGCAGGCCAACGCGGCAAACGATGCGATTTGGGCATACACTCGGAACATGGCTGCTGTCTCTGGGAGTGAAGTAGAGGCCGGCGCGATGCGCCGGCAACGGACAGCCGAAGCGACCGCCCCTTGGCGTGATTATGAATGCGTCGCAGGCCGGAGGCAAGCGCCGAGGCGCTATTGAGACGCCTACGCGTGAGGTACGCGGCAAAAGCGTTACGCGGCCGGATTGCGCAATCCGCGTTCGCAGCGGGGCGTGGTGCGAGATGATTCGAGCCGCAGCTTCGGCACGTTCACACCGCGCTTCCAAGATCCAGGGTGGCTGGGAACCGGCGGGTGCCACAAGTGGAACGTCCGCGTGCGGTGCAGAATCGAGCGGATGTGGATGCCGGCTTTGCGCAAGCGGACGGCGAACTCATCGTCCTCGCAGCCCCAGCCGGTGAAGTCTTCGTTGAATCCGTTGACGGCTTCGAAGTCGCGGCGGGCGATGCCGAAATCGCCGCCGTAGAGCTTGGGCCGGCGGCGGTGCCGCACCACCGCGTAATAGCGAGACTTCCAACCAATCCAGGTCAGCCGGCGGCGGTGCCGGGCCGTCACGTGCCGTTCCAAGTCGCCGCGCTCGATTGCGGCGTCGTCGATGCGCGCCGTCGTGTCGCGATCGAGATAATAGCACAAGCCGGCCATCGCCGTCCGTTCGCGGCGGTAGCGAAGATGCTGGGCGACGTGATCCGCCGACGCAACGCAATCGCCGTCCAGAAACACGAGGTAAGGCGCCGTGGACGCCCGCACGCCGTCGTTCCGCGTACGAGCCAGCTGAAAGCCGTCGTGCTCGTGCGTCGTAAAGCGCACTTGGAATCGGGACTTCGCCGCAAATCGCTCCACGAAGCCCGCCGTCTCGTCCCGCGAGCCGTCGTCGGCAACGACGATCTCCAGGTCGCCATCGGACAGTCCCTTTTGCAAGTCGAGCGACAAGAGCACCCGACGCAGGCTCTCGGGCCGTTCGAACGTAGGCACGATGAGCGATACGAGGGGTAGACGCATGGTTCGATAACCGCGCGGTTAGAACAGTTTCACTAAGCGCCTATCCCGGAACCGTCGGGGACTGGCTCATTTTGCGGAGTCTTCGGAGCAAAATGTGCCTGTCCCCCTCTCCGCAGACGGTTCTGGGATCGGCTCTAAATGCGTAGCCGTTGTTTCGTCGATTTCATCGCGAAAACGGTGGGATTGTCCGCCACATGTCAGAGCGACTCGCTCTAGAACAGCCATTCGGCCCGGCCCACGACGCCGTCGAAGGTGAGCGTGCCGTCGAGGTCGCGGTAGTCGTTGTTCTGCACGGCCCAGATCCAATCTTCCGTCTTCACGACGTTGAACCAGGCGCTGACGCGATAGCCGGCCGAGAGCCGCAAGTGGCGGTTCACGCCCAGCCAGCCGGCGCCCAGCTCGAGCTCGACCACGGGCACGACGCGGCCGGCGCTCCACGACGTGGTTGCATCGAGCGCGTTGTTGGTGGAGTCCTGGATGTACGAGGCATCGAACTCGCCGAAGAGGATGCTCGTCACGCCGCTGCCGTAAACGAACAAGCCGCTGGAAGGGAAGAAGCGCTCGCCCTGCAATCCCAGGCGCATGCCGATGCCGTCGAACTGAATGTCGGTGTTGACGTTGGTGATAATGTCGGGAGGAAACGCCACGGGGGGAATCGGAGGGACGCCAGGCGTGGTGAAGCTGGATTGAAACCGCTGGTCGAGCGTCGCGTACTGCACACCGGCGAGGTAGTTTACGGCATAGGCATAGTCGCTGCACTCGCAGCCCGCCCAGAGGCCGCGGAAGTCGACGTCGACGAGATCGAAGTCGATTTCAAGTAGCGCGGACGCATCGGTGGCCAGCAGCGTCTCTGGCGGGACGCTAATCAGCGAAAGCAGCGACACAGGCGCCGCGGCCGTCGCCGAGCTCGATGCTTCGGAACGGAAGCGAGTGTATTGCGCTGCCAGGCTGTTGCCGTCGCCGACGGCCCAGTTGCCGCCCACTCGAAACGCTGGTTCGTAATCCGGATCGACGACGGCGACGGGACCCGCGGGGAGAAACGGCGCCGCGGCGCCGGTGACCGGCACGGCGTAAGCCACTTCGGCGTCGCGCGGGCGCAGGAACAGGAATTCGCCGAAGACCGACGAGCGATGGATAAAGAAATAGGGAATCGAACCGCCGACATTGGTGGCCGGCGTCCAGGGTGCTCCCCACGTCGGCTGCGGAGCAACGGCCTGGGCGCCCCACGGCTGGGCGCCATAAGGCTGGGCAGCATATTGCTGCGGCGGATAAGTGGCGGCCGGAACCTGCCCGGCCGTGTAAGGCTGCTGCTGGTCGAGGTTGACCGCGCCGTGGGGGCCCACCTGGAACGTCGGCTGCTGGTTGATCCACATGGGCTGACCGCCGGCGACGCCTTGGGCCAGCGCGGCGCGGTCGGCAGGCACGCCGTGCAAGATGACAGGCATGGCCAGGGCCAGCCACGCAAGGGCGCGAAATGGAAGCATACGATCCATGAGGTCGCGGAGCCTGAGTTTTCCCGAAGAGCGATTGGCGCAGCGCGATGAGCGGCCGAAGGTTAGCCGCACCGGGCGAGCGAGGCAAGCCGGATCAGGATGCCGGCACAGGCCGTCGCGCTAGCTGCCACAACATTCCCCTCCCTTGAAGGAAGGGGCTGGCGAATGGTGACGATCGTCTCGTGAAATCACCACTCCCTGCCCCAACCCAAGAGTTTTTTGCGTTAGCGGCATTGCTATCACTAGGAGGCAAGTAACGGGACGCTTAGCCCGCAAGCGGATGCGATCCCTTTAACGGCCGCGGGTCTCGTCCCCGCTGGGCTCGGACGATTCGAGGACGCGGATTTTGAGATAGGATGGCTCCTTTTCGGCGCCTTCGACCAGGCTGAATTCGAACGTGGCCGCGCCGCCCTCCCACTTGGCGTCCTTGCGCCAGACGACCCGCTTGGGTTTTTGGTCCGATTGCTTGTCGCCATCGTCGTCGAAGGCGATGCGGAGCTGCTTGTACATGCCGGGCACGGCGGAATCCGCGAAGCGATCGGCGACTCGCAGGATGAATTCCGATTTGTCCCGGTCGTAGGTGATCGACGAAAAGGCGCGCGACTGGCCCGTGTATTCGGCAATCTTGCGATCGCCGCCGCGCAGCCGGAACTCCCAGAGGGCCAGCAGATCGGGAAACGTCAATTCCAAGTCGCCGACTTTGACGGGCGACCAAGCGACGGGTGACCAGGCCTGGTCGATTTGCCGAATGCCGGGGCGCGTTCGGCCGGGTAGCGTCCGCGGCGCGGTTTGCAGTGCCGCCTTGGCCTCGGGGGGTATGACCTCGCGGCCGTTGCGGGTGACGAGATGGAGATAGACGTTGGGGTCGATATCGCCGGAGAGCATTTCGACGCGGCCGTCGACAAAAGCATGGCCGACGACGCCCGGGTGATTGCTGCTCGCGCCCCATCGACGCGGATGGGTGCCGCTCCACCGATCGGCCGCGAGGTAGGGCTCCTCCGGTGCGTCCTGGCTGTCGAATTGAACGGCGAGCCGGTTGTCTGCCTTATCTTCCTCGCTCCAACCCATGACCATGTTAGGCCGGTTGGCGACGCGCTGCGGGCCGGGTAGCTTGGGGTTGCCCGGCCAGGCGGCTACGAGCCACATGACCTGGCCGTCGATCCACGCCGCGTAGGTCGGCTCTTTCGATTCGGCGAACGCGAGCGTATTGGAGGTGCCGTCGGCTATAGCCGCAAAACCAAGTCCCCGTCGCGGCCGTTGATCGGGCTTTCCCCAGGGGAAGGGAAAGGCGCCGTTGCCCTCGTAGGCCGTGCCCATCTCGACCTGCTCAGCGGAAAGGAGCCGGCCTGCGCCCTCGGTGTTCATTAAATGACTACCGGCAAAGGCGTAGTAATTCGCAATCGCGGGCAGCTCGCCGCCGGCCGGCGCGGCATAGTCGCTCTCGCCCGAGACGCGGGACTCGCCCGTGAAGCTCGGGCAGATGAGGCCTTGAACAGCGAAGGCGGGCACCCAGTCGTTCGCCGAAACGGTAAACGACGGATCGAACGGCGGCTTCTGCATCCTCTCCGACGCCTTGAACAGCGCGGAACCGAAGTCGCCTGACTGCGGCAAATAGGGCGTCACGTGGGCCAGCCAACTGTAGCCGGCCGCGGTGTCCGGGGCGCTCGCGCCGGGCTGATGCGTGATGGGCTGCGTCGAAGCGAAAGGGAAGGCATTCCGCGAGTCGTGGTAATTGTGAAGCGCCAGGATCAATTCCTTCATCTGCCGCAGGCAGAAGTTCCGATCCGCAGAACCGTTGGAGGCAGCCAGGGCCGGCAGCAGCAGGCAGGCTACGAGGGCGACGGCAATCGCGGCACAGAGAACGTCTGCCCGCGATTGCGCGCTGCGGCGACGATGCATGGCCGGCCTCGAATCGTGAGAAGCGTTTGATGAGATACCCGACGCGCCGCGATTATAGCAGGCCCCGTCGAGAGGCGTCTACAATCGGCCTCGCCCGGGGATGCGCTAAGCCGCAAGCGGCCCTAGCGCCGTAGTTCCTGGATCCAGGCGGGAGTTTGTTGCAGGTAGGCGGCAATGTATTTGCGGCGGGTGAAGTAATAGAGCGCGTTGAGACCCTGGAAGGCCCCGCTGAGGACGATGACCGTCGCGTACACGCCGACGAGGACGATGCGATACAAAGCATCAAATTCCTGTAATGAGCCGAGCGAAGCTTCCAGCTCCGGGTTCGCCCGCAGCTGGGCGGCGAACGAGTCGAGGCTCGCAAACAGATTCCAGAGACAGTAGACGACGATCAGCGCCAGGAAGCCGAGCTGGTTCCAGCCCAGCAGCGTGGCGGAGGATGGATCGAGTGCCAACAGCCGCCGGCATCCTCGGAATTCGTTGTAGGCGACGACGGCTAGTCCGACCGTAAGTATCAGGCCGGAAATGCTGAACAGCGCGAACGGCGCCGAGAGCGCAGCAAAGACGCCCGTGACCCAGCCATTGAACGTCGCCACGCCGGCGGCCGTGCGGATCGGCTTGATGTGGCGTTGAGCCTGCGCCAATTCGTGGCGGTGGTCTGACGTCAAAGGGCTGTCTGGCGATTGGGGGAGTGTTGCGACAGGCACGTGTTTGCGTCCGGTTGGATGAAGGGGCTCAGCAGGGCTGTAGAAGTATAGGTTAAGGGTTGAGCGTACGGCGGGCGCTAAGCCGCGAGCGGCGGGGCCGGTTTGTGGGCATGGCAACGCGGCGGCTGGCGGAATACGATGGGCGGGATGAGCGCGGCCTATATTGCGGTGGATTTGGGGGCGGAATCGGGGCGCGTGATGGTGGGCGCGCTGGCCGGGGGCGGGTTGCGGCTGGAGGAGGTCCATCGCTTTGCCCACGAGCCCGTCTGGCTGCCCACGGGATTGCATTGGGATACCAGCGGCATCTGGCGCGAGATCGTCGGCGGGCTGCGGCGCGCGGCCGAGTGGGGCAAGGCGAACGGCGCGGAGCTTGTCTCGGTCGGCGTCGATACGTGGGGCGTCGACTGGGCGCTGGTGGACGGGGCGGGCGAACTGGTGGGCCTGCCGCATGCGTATCGCGACCCTCGCAATGCGGCCGCCTACGAAGAGGTCCTCAATCGGCTCGGCAAAGACCGTATCTACGAGGCGACCGGCATCCAGTTCATGCCGCTCAACACGCTGTATTCGCTGTACGCGCACCGGCTGGCCGACGCGGCGGCATTGGACGCGGCAGAACGGCTGCTGTTCATGCCCGACCTGTTCCACTTCTGGCTGAGCGGCAATCTAACGACAGAGGCCACGGTCGCCTCGACGAGCCAGATGATCGACTGCCGCACGGGCGATTGGGCGCGCGACATGCTCGCGGAGCTTGGGCTGCCTGCCAAGTTGTTCGGGCCGCTCACGCCGCCGGGGACCGTGGTGGGAACGCTGCGGCCGAAGCTGGCGGAGGAAACCGGCTTGCCGACCGGGCTGCGCGTCGTGACACCGGCGGCCCACGACACGGCCAGCGCGGTGGCCGCGGTACCGGCAACGGGCGACTCGAACTGGTGCTATCTATCGAGCGGCACGTGGTCGCTGCTGGGCGCGGAGATCGACTCGCCGTGCCTCACCCCGGCGGCGCAGGCGGCGTCGTTCACGAACGAGTTGGGCGTCGGCAACAGGTTTCGCTTCCTGAAGAACATCGCCGGCTTGTGGCTCGTGCAAGAGTGCCGGCGCGACTTCGCGCGGCAAGGCCAGGATTTCGACTACCCGGAGCTCATGCGGCTGGCCGGCGAGGCGCCCTCGTTTCGCACGCTCCTCGACCCGTCGCATGGCTCGTTCCAGACGCCCGGCGACATGCAGCGAAAGATTGTCGACTTCGCGCGCTCGACCGGGCAGAGCGTGCCGGAGTCGCCGGGGCAGTTTGTGCGGGCCTGCCTGGAGAGCCTCGCGCTGGCGTATCGCGAGAAGCTGGGCCAACTGGAGTCGATCCTCGGCCGGCAGTTTGATGTGGTCCACATTGTCGGCGGCGGCGGAAAAAACGAGCTGCTGTGCCAGATGACGGCCGACGCCACGGGGCGGCGCGTTGTGGTCGGACCCTTGGAGGCGACGGCCATCGGCAACACGCTCGTCCAGGCAATGGGCCTCGGCCACGTGCACGATCTGGCAGAGTTGCGCGCGACGGTCGCCGGCGCCACGACGCTCGCCACGTACACGCCAAACGACTCAGCCGGTTGGGAGGCGGCCTACGGTCGTTTTGCCGAGGTACAGTCCGACCATTGATCGTTTTCTTGCCCCATCGGTCCAGTCGGCCGATAATGGAGAATTGCCGAGATTCACGCGTTTGGCGGTTGGCTTGCGAAAGTGAAGTGCCCTTATGCTCGATCACCTGGTGCTATGGGTGAACGGCCGTCGCCATGAGGTCCGGGGCGCCGAAGCGTTTCTGTCGCTGTCCGACTTCCTGCGCCGCGCGCAGGGCCTTACCGGAACCAAGATCGTGTGCAGCGAGGGGGATTGCGGCGCCTGCACGGTGCTGATCGGCCGGGCGGAACGACCTGGAGCCGGGCTCTCAGAGCCCGGCCACAATAGTTGCCGACTGGTCTACCGGCCCGTCGACGCCTGCATCCAGTTCATGTTCCAGCTTGAGGGGACGCACGTCGTGACGGTGGAAGGGCTCGGCGGCGAAGCGGCCCCCAGCGGCGTGCAGCAGGCGATGATCGATTGCCACGGCTCCCAGTGCGGCTTCTGCACACCGGGCTTCGTCGTCGCGATGACTGGATTGCTGGAGGAAAGCGATGAGCTGGACGAGGCCCGCTTGCGATACGGCCTGACCGGCAACCTTTGCCGCTGCACCGGCTACACGCCGATCATCGAGGCCGGGACCAGCCTCGACGCGGCGCGCCACGCGCGGCTGGAGACGCTGTATTCGGCCCAGCCGATGTTGGCCGAGGCGGCGCAGCGGCGCGGCCAGCCGATCGAGCTGCGCGGCCAGTGGAATGCGCAGAGTTACTTGTGCGCCTCACCGGCCCGGTTGGACGAGGCACTGGAGTTCTTGAGCCGGAATCCAGAGGCCACGATGGTGGCGGGGGCCACCGACATCGGCGTGCGGATCAATAAGTCGCTCGCAGTGCCGGCGACGATTCTCGATTTGAATCGAGTCACGGAGCTGGAGAACGTCGAGGTTTCCAACGGCGAACTGGTGGTCGGCGCTCGCACCAGTTGGACGGGGCTCGAGCATTTGTGTGAGAAGTTGATCCCAGAGTTTCACAAGATCATCGCGGTGTTCGGCGCGCCGCAGATCCGGCACGTGGGCACGATCGGCGGCAACATCGCGAATGCCTCGCCGATCGCCGACTCGCTGCCATTCTTGTACGTGATGGACGCGGTGCTGGAGCTGCGCAGCGCGGTCGGCACGCGGAGCGTGCCTATTACCGAGTTTTACCAAGGGTACAAGAAGCTCGACTTGCGGCCGGGCGAATTGATCGCGAGCGTCCGCGTGCCGCTGCCGGCGGAGGACGAGCTGCTGCGGCTGTACAAGATTTCGCGCCGCCGGGACCTGGATATCGCCAGCTTCACCGCGGCGGTTCGGATGCGGCTCGACGGCGAGACAATTTCCGATGCGGCGGTGGCCTTCGGCGCGGTGGGGCCGACGGTGATCCGCGCGCGGCAGACCGAGCAGTTCCTGCGTGGCCGGCTGCTCGATGAGACGACGATGCAGGAAGCGGGCGACGTGGCGGTGGCCGAGATCGCCCCGATCAGCGACGTCCGCGGCGCGGCCGATTACCGCTATCAACTGACGCGGAACATCCTGTTGAAGTTCTACCACGAAACGCAAACAATGACCGTGCCGGCTTGATAGTCGAGACCGGGAGGAATTTCTCACGCAAAGGCGCGAAGGCGCAAAGAGAATCAGCTAACCACGAAGGGCACAAAGAACACAAAGGTCATGTGAAATCAGCATCGAATTCTTCTTCGTGTTCTTCGTGCCCTTCGTGGTTCAATTCAATATTCTTTGCGGCTTGGCGCCTTTGCGTGAGATCAGGTTTTGGGCGGATGGGGAGTGAGTCATGCCGAGTGTTGGAAAACCTGTACCGCACGATGCGGCGCTGGGCCATGTCACCGGGCAGGCGCCGTATGTGGATGACCTGCGCCCGCTGGCCGGCGAGCTGCACGTGGGGTTCGTCGGCAGCCCGGTGGCGGCCGGAACGCTGAACGGCGTAGACACGAGCGCGGCACTGGCGGTGCCGGGGGTCGTCGGATGCTTCACGGCCGCCGACGTGCCGGGGCATAACATGTTCGGCATCGTGGCTGCGGACGAGCCCTTCCTGGCCGACGGCGAACTGCTGTACCTCGCTCAGCCGGTGGCGGTGATCGGCGCTGAGACGCCGGCGGCACTGGCCGCCGCGCGGAAGGCGGTGAAGGTGGACTATCGAGCCGGCGAGCCGCTGCTCGATCTGGCCGAATCGATCCGCCGCCGGAAATTCATCGGCCCGCGCCGGCGTATTGCGCGGGGGGATGTGGATGCTCACCTGGCCGCCGCGCCGCATCGGCTGTGCGGCGTGTTCACCAGCGGCCCTCAGGAGCAGTTCTACCTGGAGTCGCAGGCGGCCATCGCGTACCCCGGCGAGCAGGGGCAGATGGTCGTGCATTCCTCGACCCAGAACCCCACGGAGATCCAGGTGCTGGTGGCCGATATGCTGGGCCTCGGCCAGCACGAGGTCGTGTGCGTGTGCAAGCGAATGGGTGGGGCGTTCGGCGGCAAGGACTCGCAGGCAGCCATCCCGGCGATGATGGCAGCCCTGGTGGCGCACCACACGGGCCGGCCGGCACGGGTGATTTACAACAAGGACGACGACATGCGCGTGACCGGCAAGCGGCACGCCTATCGCAGCGAGTGGGACGTGGGCTTCGACGACGAGGGACGGATCGAGGCCCTGCGCGTGGCGTTTCACTCCAACGGCGGCGTGTCGACCGACCTGTCGCTGGCCGTGATGGAACGCTCGCTGCTGCACGCGGACAACTGCTACTTCCTGCCGCACGTGGACCTGACCGGCCAGGTGTGCTTCACGAACCTGCCGTCGAACACGGCCTTCCGTGGCTTCGGCGGGCCGCAGGCGATGGCCGTGACGGAAAACATTCTGGAAGCCATCGCGCAAAAGCTGGGCATCGACGGGTTCGATGTGCGGATGCGGAACCTGTATGGCGTGGGGAGCCCCTCCCCCAGCCCCTCCCCAGAGCGGGGAGGGGAGGCTCCGGCGCGGAACGTCACGCCGTATGGACAGGTGTTCGAAAAGAATCACCTGCCGGAGATCTACGCGACGCTGGCCGCCAAGTCGCAGTATCGCAAGCGCCGCGAGACGGTGACGAACTTCAATGCCGCGTCGCGAACCGAGCTTCGCGGCCTGGCGATGACGGGCGTGAAGTTCGGCATCTCGTTCACCACCAGCTTTTTGAACCAGGGCAACGCGCTGCTGAATCTGTACACCGACGGCACCGTGCAGGTCTCCACCGGGGCGACGGAGATGGGGCAAGGCGTGAACGTGAAGATTCGCCAGCTCGTAGCGGATGAGTTCGGCCTCGACCCGGGCCGGGTGGTGTTGATGCCCACCAGCACGGAGAAGAACAACAACACGTCGCCCACCGCGGCGTCGGCGGGGACCGACCTCAACGGGGCGGCGGCCGTGAATGCGTGCCGCACGCTCAAGCGGCGGCTGCGGCAGTTCGCCGCCGGGCGACTGGCCGACGCGGAGGCGGGGCTCGGGCCCTCGGCATCCCACGTACAGTTCCGCGACGCTCACGTGATCGACAGCCGGCGGCCCGAGGTTCGGCTGCCCTTCGGCCAGGTTTGTGCCGAGGCCCGGCGGGCGCGGGTCGACCTGGGGGCGCGCGGCTTTTACGCCACACCGGGCGTCGATTTCAACCGCGAGACGGGCCAGGGGACGCCGTTCTTCTATTACACGCAAGGGGCGGCGGTGGCCGAGGTCCTGGTCGACCGCTTCACCGGCGAGCTGCGCGTGCCGCGGGTCGACCTGTTGATCGATATTGGCCGGTCGATCAACCCGGGCGTCGATCGCGGGCAGATTGTGGGCGGGTTCATTCAGGGGATGGGCTGGGTGACGACCGAGGCGCTGGTGTACGACGCTTCGGGCGACCTGCTCTCCCATTCGCCGACAACGTACAAGATCCCCGCGATCACCGACGTGCCCGAGGTGTTCAACGTGGCGACGTTCGACAACAACGACAACGTGCGGAACGTGTACCGCAGCAAAGCGGTGGGCGAGCCGCCGTTGATGTTGAGCATCGCGGTTTGGGCGGCGGTTAAGAACGCGCTGTCGTACGTAGGGCCGAGCGCGGCCGGCGAATTGCAATTGCCGGCGACCGGCGAGGAGATTCTGCGCTGCCTGACGCGGTCGAGCAGCCAGCAGCACGCGATACCAATTTCATTGGCGTCGGCGGCAACGCCGAATTCAGCACGTTAAACGATCGCCGCAATAGATTCGGCGTAGCCGCCGACGCTAAACAACGATGCCCACGCCGCACGGATTCGTCGAACGCCTCGCCGAGCTGTCCAACAGCGGCGTGCCGTTTGTCTGCGTGACAATGGTCGAGGCGGTGGGCAGCACGCCGCAGGATGCGGGGAGCAAGATGCTCGTGACGGCCGAAGGGCTCGTCACCGGCACCGTCGGCGGCGGCCGCGTGGAGCACCAAGCCATCCAGCACGCCCAAGCAATGATAACTAGGCCGACAGCCGACAGCCGACAGCCGATAGCCAATTGCGAGCTCGTCGAGTGGAACCTCAAGCGCGACGTGGGCATGACCTGCGGCGGCTCGGTAAAGCTGTTCTTCGAGACGTACAACCACAGCGACTGGCGCGTGGTGGTGTTCGGCGCGGGACACGTGGCCGGCGCGGTTGTCGAATGCCTGGGCCAACTCGATTGCCACGTCACGTGCATCGACCCGCGCACGGAATGGCTCGATCGCATCAGGGCCCGGGCACGACTTCGCAAGATTCAAAGCGACGAGCCGCGCAACGTGGTCGCCGAGCTGCCGGCCGATGCGTTCGTCGTCTGCATGACGATGGGCCATGCCACCGACCGGCCCATCCTGGAGGAAATCTTTCGGCAAGGCCGCGCGTTTCCGTTTCTAGGCGTCATCGGCAGCAAGGCAAAGCGGGCGGTGCTGATGAAGGAACTCACCGCGGCGGGCATCCCGGCAGACAAAGCCGGCGCCTTCCATTGCCCGATCGGTCTGGACCTAGGCACCAACCAGCCGGGCGAGATTGCGATCAGCGTCGTCGCGCAGCTCATCCAAGAACGCGACCGCTGCCGCCAAGGCGCTTCGGCGTAGGCGGTTCTATCAAACGCCTGTTGTAAACTAGTTTAGCGGCTGCTATCGTAAGGGACATCGGCGGAGATCCTGCGATGTCTAATCCTTCTGTCCCGCGTTTGAAAGACGTGG
>CAZHIV010000515.1:0-3788 GCA_964532675.1 uncultured Planctomycetaceae bacterium | reverse complement strand
ATATATCCTCCGTCGCGGCGGGGCCGTCGCCCTCGATGAACCGCTCGGGATGAAAACGGAGCTCGCGCAATTGCTCGGTGCACGGCGGCCGGTCGGCAGGCTCGACGCGCGCCTCGGCAATGGGCAGCCGGAGCGTCGCGGAAACGGCGGCAAACTCCGGCAGGGGAAAGCCAAAAAATGTCTTCGCAATCTGGTCGGTCAACTGATCGTATTTCGCCCCGCCGATGCCATGCAGAAACAGGTCGCTCAACACCAGCCGGGCGAAGAGCGTCGTCGTCAGCGCACGGGTGCGAATCTTCACGCCGCGGGTGGAAAGGTCCAGTAGCGCCTCGGCCGCCGCAGCCGCGTCGCGGTCGGCCGTGAGAGGGAGCCGAATCGTGCGCGAGTGGCGATCGGAGAGAAGGAGCTCCTCGCCGGTTTGCCGCGCAAACAGCGGCCGCCGCTGCGGATCGTCGGCCGACCAGATCCAGAACGGGGCTTCCAGCCAGCCGTCCGTCTCCGCAAGGTCGGGCACCGGGTGGGCGCGGCCTCGTTGCCGGTGCGAGAAGCGATAGGCGGCCAGCGCGTCGTTGTAGGCCGTCCAGAAACGCGGCAGGTGGGCCAGCAGGTGCGCCACAAACCAGGCGAATTCGGGAAGTTGGCAGACGGCGCTTTGCGGCAGTTCGAGCGTTTCGTTGTGCCAGTCTGCTTCCAACGCATGGCGGCCCTGCGCCAGCCGCAGACCCAGATTGGTTTGCCTGGGATTGCGCTCCAGAATCAGCGGCCACAGCGACTCGACCAACGGATCGCGTACCAGCGGTTTAATGAGTTCCGCGACCCTGCCGGCAAAGCCGGCAAACGTCTCCGCGTCGCGGATCGTGCGCTCTTCGTAGGGGACCTCGGCCGCCGGCTCATCATACGGCACGGCCTCGACGCGCGGCGCTTCGACGCTGCCCGTCGGCACGCGGATCGACACGCTGCGGCAAAGATCGCTGTCGATCAGCAAATGGACGCCGACGCCGTTCAGCCGCTTGGCGAGCGCGCCCAGGACGAAGTTCTTGTACCAAACGCCCGGATGGATTAGCTGCGGCTGATGGCCGGAGAGCAGAAATGGCCCGTCGGCCGCCGCCTCGCCGTCGCGCAGTCGCTTCGGCACGTCACGGTACTTCCCGGTGTATTCTACCGCCTGCTGCAGGAGCGCCTTGCGAGCGCCGGCGACGAGATCGGCCAGCGGGCGACCCTGGACGTCGTATTCGCCTTGCGCGGGTTGCCGCCGGTTTTGCGCCACGACCTCGGGCAGGGACGCCAGCGGCGGATCGATTGACGTCTGGCCGTCGCCCTGCGGTGCACGCAAGCTCCGAGTCTCTGTGGCTCGTTCCATCAGCATGGCAGGGCAGCGGCAAGAATGAATCGGAAGCGCCTAACCTACGAACACTTGCACTCGGCTGAAGAAACGATCGGAGCCGGCGTCTCGGGCGCGAGCATGGCCTGGAGGCCTGCGCGCTTGTCGGCCTCGGAGCGTCGTCGCGGTTCGACTTCTTCGATCGCGCGGTCGAGCACGCGGTGGTAATACTCGAGGCGTCGCTGCCCGTCGTCGAGGCTTCCGCCGAAGCTGCGCTCCTCTTCAAGGTAAATGAGCGGCACGGGTACTTCCACGATGCGCAGCCGGTGGTGGGCAGCCTGCACCCACAGCTCCAGCGGCATGCCGTAGCCCGGCTCGGTGATGCGAAGCCGCGCCAGCGCGTCGACCCGGTACGCCTTGAAACCGCAGAACGCGTCGGTGAGCGTCAGGCCGAGGCGCTCGTTCAGCTCGCGCGTGATCTGCTGGTTGATTTGCCGGCGCTCGGCGGGGGCTTGCCGCGCGCGTTCCGCGTTCCAGAGATAGCGGCTGCCGGAAACGATATCGGCGTCGCGGCAGGCAGCGACAAGCTGACCGATTCTCTGCGGCTCGTGCTGCCCATCGCAGTCGATCGTCACCAGCACGTGGTAGCGGTTTTCAATCGCGTAATCGAACGCCGTCTTGAGGGCTGCGCCGTAGCCGCGGTTGGTTTCGTGCCGGATGCGACGGACGTCGCGATGCGCCGCCAGCCGCTCCGAAGTGCCGTCCGTCGATCCGTCGTCGACGACCAGTAGGTCATCGGCGTAGCGGGCGACTTCATGGAGCACCGGGCAAACGTGCGCCGCCTCGTTATAGACTGGCAGAGCGGTAAGAACGCGAGGCGATGTATCCATGATGGCCGCCGATCTGTCGCCACGGATTTATGCCGTGGACAAATGAAATCCGGCCTCCCAGAGGCCGGCTATAAACGAACGCAACGAACGGGGGTGCTGCCCGTCCAACCATTTATTCTAAGACCGAGCCCCCAAGCGTCAATCGGCGGCTCCATCGTGCCGGAAAACAACGTTCAGCCAACCGGCTGTCGCCGCTTGCCTTACCGTCAGGGTTGGATATCGGCCAGTCGGGAGCCGGCGGCCTCAGCGTTGGTTCCACCCACGTCCGCAGACTTCGCGAGCTGCTCGCCCGGTTGCTCGGGGGCATCGGATTCGGCGGTGGCGACAAAGCGATATCTCAACACGCGGGGCCCGTTCAGCTCCTCAATCTCCAGCAACATTTCATTATCGACCAGCTCCTTGCCGTCCGAAAATCGATAGACCTTGCGATCGACGTTCGGCCCCAGGCGGTACACCTGCATGCGTTCCGGCCGCCGCCCCTTGGCGTACAAGTAGCATTTCAGGTCGATGAGCCGGTCCGCGCTGTTGGTCATAAGCTGCTCGATGATGAGCGTTCCTTCCTTATCGAGATGCGTATTGACTTCCAGCGTCAGGTCTTCGGTGCCGACTTGCAAATCGCGGTAAACGCTGAATTCGTATTGCTCCGCGGCCTCGATCCGGAAGTCGATGCGCACGGGCTGCTTGCCGAAGAGCGCGTTCTTAAGGCGGATTTCGAACGGCACCTGCATCGTTTGTCCGGCCGCAAGCTGAAAATTGGCCTGAGGCGGCTCGATCGTCCAGCGATCGAAGGTGAAGCCAGCGCTCTCGACGCCGCTTGCGTCGCGACCGAATGTGTCGCCGGCGCCGCGATCCTGGAGGACCACAATTCGCATCGAACCGCCGACGCCCTGCGGAAAGAAGTTCTGGAAGCGAAGCGCATTGGGATGCGGCATTTTGAAAATGCTCGCCACCTCGCGATTCTTGAAGGAAGTCGACAGCCGCCAGCGGGTAATCGTTTCGTTCAGGCCGATGACGTACGTCGGCGCGGTCCCGACGCGAACGACTTGTTCGCGGCCTTGCCGCTCGGCGGTGGTCGTGCGGCCCACGATATCGATCTGTCGGATGTCGTCGCCCAGGTACAATCCGTCTTCCCGCGGCGATGAGCTCCACCCGACCATCACGACCTGGCCGTCGGGGCGAAGGAAGATGCGGTTCTCGCTGCCGCCGGGCAGTTGCATCTGGCCGAGGTACTCGGCGCCCGCGAGCATCGCCGCGGTCGTCCGCCAGGGCAACAGCAGCTCGGCCGGCATGCCGCTGGCGCGCATCAGGCCGTATTCGTCGTGGAACGGACGGGACACGAGAATTGCGTCGGCCCCGTGGACCTTGGCCAATATCAGCCGCCGCACGAACTCGCTCGCGCGTGCGTCCATGGCGACCGGGTTGTTTGCTCCGGATTCGTCCTCGCACCGCGGCGGCTCGACGAATATCCAGCGCAAGGCCGAGTTCTCCCGAGGCTTGGCCAATAGCTGGGCGAATTGCTCCTCGGAGGGGGGCGCCTCGAGGCATAGTTGCTGGAAGTCCCACGTCGCCGGCTGGCC
>CAZHIV010000514.1:0-14168 GCA_964532675.1 uncultured Planctomycetaceae bacterium | reverse complement strand
GGCCGCGTAGCGCAAACGGGGTCGGGACTCTTTTACGACTGGCAACCAATTTCGCCGGCAACGCAACCAGTCGCAAAAGAATCCCGACCCCTTCGGCTTGCCACTGTCAACGCATTTGCGGCCGGCGTATAATCGGCCGTTTATGGCTGTCATCGAAATCCGCGGTCTCGAGAAGTCGTACCGCGTTTACCAGAAAAAAGAGGGCCTGGGGGCGGCGTTTCGCGGGCTCTTCCACCGCGAGTACCGCGACGTGCGGGCAGTGCGCGGCATCGACCTGGACGTCGACGAGGGCGAGTTCGTCGCCTTCCTCGGCCCCAACGGCGCCGGCAAGACCACCACGCTGAAGCTCCTTTCGGGCGTGATCAACCCCTCAGCCGGCGAAGCGCGGGTGCTCGGCTACCTGCCGTGGGAGCGCGACAACGCCTATCGCCGGCGGTTCGCTCTGGTGATGGGCCAGAAGAACCAGCTCTGGTGGGACTTGCCCGCGGCCGAGTCGTTCCGGCTGCACGAGCAAATCTACCGCATCGACCACCAGCAGCGGCGGCGGGCGCAGGACGAGCTGACCGAATTGCTCGGCGTGCAGGGCCTCTTGCACCAGCCGGTCCGCGAGCTGTCGCTGGGCGAGCGGATGAAGATGGAGCTCATCGCCGCGCTGTTGCACTCGCCGGAGGTGCTGTTCCTCGATGAGCCGACGATCGGGCTCGACGTGGTGGCCCAGCACAACATCCAGCGGTTCCTCAAGCATTACCAGGAAGCGCGTCGCATCACGATCCTGCTGACGAGCCACTACATGAAGGACGTGGCCGCCCTCTGCCGCCGCGTGGTGGTGATCAACCATGGCCAGATCGTTTACGACGGCTCGCTGTCGGGCATCGTCGATCGCTTCAGCAGCCACAAGGTGCTCACGCTGTTGTTCGGCAACGGCCAACTGCCGAGCGACTTCAGCCGTTACGGCGAAGTGGTCGAGATCGTCGAGCCGCGGGTGAAGCTCCGCGTCGACCGGCAGCAGATTTCGCAGGTGCTTTCCGCGGTGCTGGCAAACCACACGCTGGAAGACGTGAGCGTCGAAGACCCGCCGCTGGAAGAAGTCATCGCGGAGGTATTCGCCCAATCGGCGGAGAAACCGAGCCACTAATAATGCGCCGTGTTTTGGACGGCTCCGGGCGCATAACCTCGAAATCCGCGGCATCCAGGCCATTTTGCACCAGCCGTTTCATGCGCGCTATTGCTAACTCTTTGCGCCTGAACGTTTTGAATTTCGCATCTGTCAAAGGGGTCCCACAGGGCCGCGCGAAACTCACCAATATTGCACGAACATGCATACCGAAAACGCTGGAAATTCCGAGCGACAGCGCGATCATGCCGTGCAAAACGGATCGAATTTACGTCCGTTTTGATCGGCAACCGGTGGCGGACGGCTGCAACTTTGATTCGATTGTCAAACAACGAGCGCACGATGGCACCTACGAACGTAGCACATCGGCGGCTCGATTTCAGCAACGATTTTTGGCCGCTCCGCTGTAGCAGGGAATGAGCTGAACGATAGACTAAGGACGGTTTTCCGTAGGAGTGGCCGCATTCGAGGCACAGTGCTCATGATCGATTATGTGAAACAGATTCTGCGAGGGCAATTCGAGGCGTCGCTGGCGATGCTGAACGAGTGCGTGCGGATCTGTCCGGCAGAGCACTGGGAAGGCAAAATCGCCACGATCACATTCCGGCAGGTGGCATATCACACGCTGTTCTTTGTCGATCTGTACCTTTCGCAGAACGAGGAGGCGTTCCAACTGCGGGACATTCATGCTTCAGGCGGCGACGAACGCAATCCGTTTCCGAGTCCCGGTCTGAGCAAGGAGGACACGCTCGCGTATGCAGCGATTTGCCGTCAGAAGATGCTTGAGACGCTCGCCGGCGAGACGCGGGAATCGCTGGCAGGCGAGTCGGGATTCTCGTGGTACAAATGCTCCCGCGGCGAACTGCACCTCTGCAACATCCGGCACGTGCAGCACCACACGGGGCAGTTGAGCGCGTACTTGCGAAGAATCGACCAAAGATTACAAGATCGCGACGTGATGCCGTGGGTGGCGATGGGCTGGCGATGACGCAATCTGGGATGCTGGAGAGTGATATCGCACCCGCGATATCCGCCAGTTTTGGCAGTCATGGATGGTGGCCGATTCTGACGAATATTGACAATAAACGGGCCACAAGGTATGCTTTGAAAAACAATTAGTTGATGTGCGATGGCCAATTCTCTCAACCTGTCGCTGACCGACGAGCTCCGGGCGTTCATTGACCAGAACAGCGGCGACGGCACGCTCTATGCCACCCCCAGCGAGTTTGTGCGGGATATCCTCCGCCGCCACAAAGCCGTGCAGGAGGCAGCCCAAGTGCGGGACGCCATTCTTGAGAGCTATCAGGACGCCATTGCCGGCCGCACGGTGGCCTTCTCAGGCGATCTCAAAAGGCTTCTGAAGAACGCGAAGAAGTGAGCGTGAAGAAGGCCACGGTCAAGCTGCTGATCGCCGAGCGGGCGCTGCAAGACATTGCCGGCATCGAGGAGTATTCGATCATCCAGTGGGGTAAGCGCACCGCCACGAAATACATTTCCGACATCGAGGCGGCGCTGGTCCGCATGCAAGCGAATCCCGAGCTGCTGCGGCCGGAGGAAGGTTTCCACCCGGCGCTCTCGTTCTACCGAGTAAACAAGCACCTGCTGTTGTGCGATGTGCAGCCGAAGGCCATCTTCCTGCTGACTGTGATTCACGCCAGCCGCGACATTCCCAGCCGCCTGGCGGAACTGGCGCCAACGTTGGCCGCCGAGGTCGAACTGCTTCACGAGAGGCTTAAGCGAGAAAGAAAGCGCTAGCCCGGCTTGTTCGCATATTGCGAACAAATCGCGATTACGAGCGAGATAGCTGGAAGAAAGGTTGAATATGGCCACCGCCAATTATTTGGAGTTGTTGCGCGAGGCGCAGCCGCAGATTATTGATGACGAGCGGTCGCATGAGCGCGCGCTTAGCGTCGTCTAGAGTTTGAATTAAGAGAGTATGAGATTCTGTCATTGGAAGACTTGAAGGACGAAGCTACAACGGAGATTTGGCGCCGTTTGGCTACGGCATCAATCACTTTAATTCCGATTGAGCCACACAAGCGCTAGCAGCTTTCTTAACTAATTGTTCACCTATTGGGGATTTTTTATAGAACTCGACCGTCGCTAGTGCAGTGCGGATCGAATCGTATCGAGCCAGACGTCCGTTGGGATACCGTACGGCCGGAACTTCTCCAGCGTGCCGAGGTCTTCGCTGGCGAACAGGCCGCGGTGTTGGCTGGTTATTGGCTGGTTAGGCCGAATACTTCCAGCAGGCGATCCTTCAGTTTAGTTTGCCATTTGGGCGGCAAATGCCCGAGCTCCCGACGGATAAGCGCGGTCGTGGCGGTCATCAAACGGTGCAATTGGAGTGTGGAGGAGACCCGCAAACCTGTCGAGGGAAAATCCGGATCGCTAGCATCAAGTGCTAGGTCGGTCGGCAACGATTCGTCAGTGACGCGACTTGTGATGAACGCAAGAACTACGTGTCGATGCGGGCCGATTGGCTCGGTGAGGCAGACCGCAGGCCGGACTTTGGTGCTGGAGAGATCGTCGAACGGAAAGGGGACCAGCACGACTTTATGCTTCGTCATGGAACGGCTTCCCATCCGCAAGCGAATAGATATCCTCTTCCGGGGCGGCGAGTTCAGCGAAGGTGGGATTGCGGGCCGCAGCGTGGAGCCACTCGGTTTCGTCCCACGTGTCGTTCAGCGGGTATAACACGATAACACGGACGCGCTTTGGGCCGGAAAGAGGTAGCAGCTCGTCGAGCTGAAGTTGATGATGCTCGTCGATCGAGCCGGTTACTTCGATAGCTGTTAGTGGTGCTTCCATCGCTGAATTGCTCAACCTTGTTTTCGCAACTGGGAACGGGCCTTGGCTTGCAGAACGGCAATCACATCAATCGCGTTTAGATAGCCGGCGTATTCCTCGTGCTCGTCTGCCGTGAGGAGTCCTTCGTTCGCGCGGTCAGCCAAGTAGTCGATGCGCTGTTGCATTTCGTCGTCGGCTCGCGAGTCTGCCAATTTGGCCGCAACTTCTGGAGTCAAAGAGGCAGCGAATGGCTCCAGCAAGCGATCGAGATGGATAGCGGCGGTACTCATAGGCGATTCCTGTCGAGCAACATCATTGTAGTATACCGTGCGACACGGGCATAGTCGATTTGAGCGACTTAGGCAGAGCGAAGGGAACGATGTCGCCTCTATTGGCGCTCAGAGAGCGTTCGCTTGATTTCGTCTAGCCAGGCGGCGGTGGGCACGCCGTACGGCCGGAATTTTTCCAGCGTGCCGAGGTCTTCGCTGGCGAACAGGCCGCGGTGTTGGCGGAGCTTGGTGGCGGCGGGGGTGTCGAGCAGGCTGGAGGAGTCGGCGGCGCTCATTTGGAAGGCGACGCGCATTTCGAACTCGCGGAGCATCATGCGGTCGAGCAGGCGGTTGACGTTGTTGTACGAGTCGCACCAGAGGAGCGTGTGGATTCCCCAGGCCGGGCCGTTGCGCAAGATTTCGGCCCACTGCTTGTCGGGCGCGGGCGGCTTGTCGCGGTCGGTGGAGAAGCTGAAGTCGTCTTCGTTGCGGCGCAGGTCGCGGAACCGGCCGCCGTTGAAGATGACGAGGTACACCGGCGGGGCGTCCTCTTCGCCGGCCGACTCGCGGCGGGCCAGCTCGGCGGCCACCTCGCCTATGACCCGGGCCGTGTCGCGCGGCCCCGCCAGTTGGTTCTTCCCCTCGGGCAGTGCGCTCGCGATGCGTTGCCACGTGCCGGCTTCGGGCGACTCGGGGCGCGTGCCGTCGAGGATGTAGAAGCGGGGAGCCGCGGGGACTGTCCCCTTTTTGCGTTCTTCCGTGTTGTCTTGCCGAGAAGCTTCGCTCGCAAAAAGGGGACTGTCCCCCTTGTTTGGCTCTGTCGGCGCGCCGAGGGGGACAGTCCCCTTTTCTTGTTTCAAGTCGTTTGGAGAGGTGGCGCCCTCAGGCAAGAAAAGGGGACAGTCCCCGTTCTGTGCCGCCAGTGCGATTAGCGCGTTGGTGAGCACGCCGAGGGCCGATTCTTCCCAGGCGCCGACGACCAGCAGGTTGCTGCCGGCGTGGCGGCCAAACGTGGCCGCGGTGGGCTCTGTGATCGCCACCGCGGCGCCGAGCCAGGCTTTTTGGGGAGAGGAGCGAGCGGCGAGGAGCGAGGAGCGAGATTGTTGCAGCACGGCGCGAAGCTGTGAGTTGTTGGCGGGATCCGCGGGCTGATCGCCCTCGAAGACAATGGTTTCTCGTGGGACAGGCGGCTCGCCTGTCGTCTCGGCAGGCGGGCCGCCTGCCGCCACTTGTTGTTGTTCATCTTCCGCCATCTGCCGCTCGATCTGCTTCAAGTACTCGATGCGCTTCGCCTCCGGGAGCCAGACGACTTGGAACGGATGGTTGCCGGCCACGATGCCGTTCTGGTCGTTGTAGATGGCTTCGCCTGGTCGGCTGAGGAATCGGGCGGCGTTGTTGCGCTCGTCGCTGAGGATCAGGTTGGCGTCGGCCTCGCTGCATTGCAGCGCCACGCGCACGGCCATCTGGCCCATGGTGCTGCGGGCGAGCGAATAGGCGCCGCTCAACGTCTGCGAGCCGAGCAGCACGTGGATGCCGAACGCGCGGCCTTGCCGCACCAGCCGGTCGAGCAGCAGCGCAGCCTCCTGGGCCAGCTTGTCGTCTTCGACGAAGAGCTCCTGGAATTCGTCGATCACCAACAGGACGCGGGGCATCACGTGGGGCAGTTTCTCCGAAACTGCCGAATTCGAGTTTCGGAGAAACTCGGCTACGTGCGCCCGGTAGTCGGCCAGATCCTGCACACCGGCGGCGCGGAACAAGTCGCCGCGGCGGCGGAGCTCGGCGTCCAGCCGCTCCAGCACGCTGAGGCCGAACTCCCGCTCGCTTTCAATCGCGATCACGCGGGCATGCGGCAGGCGGTGCGTGGCGTAGGTCTTGAACTCGACGCCCTTCTTGAAGTCGATCAGGTAGAACTCGACCTCGTCGGGGCTGTAGTGCAGGGCGGTGTTGGTGATCAGCGCGTGGAGAAACGTGGATTTTCCGGAGCCCGTTTTGCCGCACACCAACAGGTGCTGCGACGTTCCCTTGCCCAGCCGCACGGGCTGCAGCCGCCGCGCACCGGCCCGGCCGATCGGCACGACCAGCTCCTTCGCGCTGCTGCCGCTCCAATATTCGTCCTCCGGCGGGGCGACCTGCTCGAACGGCACTTCCACCTTCATCGACTCCTTGGCAGCCCGGCCGGCGGCTCGGACCACGTCGTTGAAACGCTCCGGCGACGGCGGCCGATGGAGCGCCAGCGGAAGCCGCTCGAAGGCCGGGTAGCGCCAGCGGAAGCGGCCCGACTCGCCGTCGGGTGGCTGGGACTGAGGAGCCGAAGGGGATTCCCCGGAACGCACGCCGCTGAGGCGTGGCCAAGCCGCCGCCCCGGCCACCCCGTTTCCGGGCACCCAGTCGAGATGAACGGCGGCGGCTTTCAAATCGCTCAAATCGAAGTTGGCCGGCATCTTTTGCTTGCGGTCGACCATGATCAGCGTGTAGACGCCGCAGCGCGGGCCGCTGGTGGCGATGCTCACCAGCTTGCGGGCGGCCGACTCGCCGAAGTTGGTGGGGAAGTTCGCCACGACGAGCACCTGGAACGGCTCGGCCACCTCGCCGGCCTGGGCATTGTATTCGTGAATCGTCGCGAACTCGTTGCGCAGGTATTTCTGCAGCACCGTCTCCATGTGGGCCGTGAGGCGCGTGAGCTGCTCGTCGATCTGGCGGCTGTCGGTCCAGATTCGGCTGGCAATGAGCTGCTCGTCGAAGTCGGCCAGGTGCATGAAGGAGGCAAAGTTCTCCCCCAAGCCGACGGGGTCGAGGATCGTGAACCGCACTTTGCCGGGCGGCATGGCGGTGAGCATTCGCAGCATCGCCAGTTGCAGCACCTCGACCCCGGCCGGCCGGCCTTCCTCCTCGGCGGTGATCAAGAGCACCGGGTGCTCGTCGAGCGTCATCAACGCGGGGAGTCGCAGGAGCGTCTCCGCGGGCCGCAGCCGCTCGTCGCGCGGAATGCCGTGCTTCACCTGGGCCAGGTCGAGCGACACGTCGCCGAGCTGGATGGCGGGGGCCGCCTCCTCGGGCTTCGGCCACGCGCTGTAGTCGGTCGATTCCCAATTGGGGAAAAACCGCTCGCACGCGGCGTCCATTCGGTCCCACGCTCGCCGCAGCTCCGCCAGCCCGTCGTGCCATCGCTGGGCCAGGGCCTGCCAGTCGCGGTCGTGCTCGGCGCGGAGCTCGCGGCAGCGGTGCACGTACTGCTCGCGGATCTCCGCGTCGCGCTCGTCGCGCTGTTGCGTGATGGTCATCAGGGCTTCGCTGTGCTCTTCTTTGGCGGCGCGGAGCGTGGCTTCGAGCTCGGTCCGAAGCTCGGCCAGCCGCTGGGGGAACGTCTGACCGGCTCGGCCGATTTCGCTTTCCTTCCAGCGCTCGCGCTCGCCGACGACGGCGTGCAATTGCTCTTCGCCGGCGATGAGCTGCTGGTCGCGGTCGGCGACGAGGACCTCGGTCTCGCGCCGGGCCCGCTCGCGGGCCTGCTCCAGGGCCACGGTGAGCGCCTGGCGGGCATCGGCGAGCGATTGCTGCACGGCCCGGTATTGCCGCGCGCTCAGCCGGCGCGCCAGCGGCCAGAGCCAGCCCATCAGTGCGGCGGTAACCACAAGCGCGCCGCCGCCGCTGGCCGCTAGCCACTGCCAGCCGTTCCAGCCGAATGCCATGCCGGCGGGGACGGCGGACGCGATCCACGCGAGGACGAACAGGCCGAACGGCCAGCCCCCTTCAAACAGCCGCGGCAGCTTCTGACGCTGAAGAGCGATGGCCGCGTTGCGGACGGCGGTCGTCACGTCGCCTGCGCACTGGATCGCCTGATCGACGGGGTCCGGCGCGTCGTCGCCGGTTGTGGCCTCACCGCTGCCGGGCCCGCGCGCGAAGGCGACCCGCTGCGCTTTATGATTCGCGACGCCTTGCGGTACGGCGGCGGACGGCTCGACCGGCGGAAATTCGCGCCATTGGCGGCGCATCTTCATGATCTCGACGGCGTCTTGCTCCAGAACGGCCAGTTCCTGGTTCATGCGGTTCAGCTGCTGGACGGTCGCTTGGAACCGCTCGCGAGGCCGGCCTTTGAGGGCGTCGAACAGCGTGAGCGCTTCCCAGCTCTGTTGCTGCTGCTCGCTGCGGGCTGCTTGGGTGATGCGCGAGACCTCCGATTCGACGCCCTGGCGCAGGCCCTTGTACTCCTGTTGGGCGGCGTTGCGCCGCTCTTCGTACAGGCGGCGGGCCTCGCCGGTGACATGCTCGAATCGAGCCGACGCCTGGGCGCGGAGATCCGTGAATTGCTGTTTCGATTCGGCCGCCGCCTTGTCGCGGGCGTCCTCGGCCGAGCGGAGCCCGTCGGCCAGCGTATCGCGAACGCGTTCCTCCTCGGCGTGGCGCTCGTTGGCAAGCCGCTGCAGGTCGCGCATCAGCTCGAGCTGCCGCCGGGTGGACAGCGGCTCGGCAGGCGCACTGCGGCCGGCCTTGGGGAGGCTGGCCAGCGACGAACCGCGTGCGCCCGCCACGGCGCCGGGGTCGGAGACCCCGGCTACAGGTTGTTCCACTTCACGACTCGCAGTCACGCTCCACCTCGTCCATTAACAAGTTCATCCGTGAGATCGCGTCCAAGGCAAGCTTCACGCGAGGAATCATCGGATCCAGATGGTGCTCGCGGAAGCGCCGGCTGACTGCATCGTCCCACTGGTCCGAGATTTCGTTCCAGACGATTTCCAGGTTTTCCATCGCGTTTCGAATCCGGCCGGCTCCATTGGAGAGATCGCATTGCCGCATGGGTTTATCCTAAAATCTTCTCAGGCAGTTGCTCACGCAGAGGCGCAGAGTTCGCAGAGGCCCGGGCTTTAATGTCTCTGCGATCCCTGCGATCTGTGCGCCTCGGCGTGGGATTCGTCGCTACCGTCGCTGAGTTTAGTGGATGAGGACTGTTGGGTTGTGTCTTTTAGATCCTCGCTCCCCGTGGGGTCGCGGTTGGGCGAGGTTGCTGCTTCGTCGTCTTTCGGCTCGTCGGCGGGCCAGATGTCCTGGAGCAGGGCCATGTCATTGTAGGCGGCTTGCGGGTCGGCGGCTCGGATTGACTGATATTCTTCCAGCCGGCGAACGATCTTGTGCAACAGGCCGATCGCCTGGGGTACATCGAGCTCGATCAGCCGCACGAGCTGCGAAATGCGGCCCTGGTACTCGAACAACTCGTGCTGCACGGAGCGCTGCCAGTGGCGGACTCGCTCGCTTTTCGCTTCGCAATAGGCTTGTCGCGCTTGCGCCTTCTTCAACGCGGCTCGCTCCTCGCGGCACGACGGACGCTCGTCGGCAACCGGAAACATCAGGCAGCGGTGCAGGGCCTGCTGCGCTTCGTGAACCTGATCGATCGAGAGCCGCACCTGCGTCTTCCAATACCGCGGCCGATCGTGCTCGAGCCATTCCAGCATGCGTCGCATTTCGGCATCGAGCTCCCCCAGGGCGTCGCCGACCTGGTTGACGAACGCCACGAGCGACATCCGCAGGGCATCGATCGCTTCCAAGGATTGGACGTTGGCGCTCATGGTTGAGGGTTGAGGGTTGAGGGTTGCGGGTTGAGGGTTGAGGGTAAAGCGGAGGGCCGCAATCTCCGGCACTCAACACTCAACCCTCGACCTTCAACCCATTCAACGCTGCTGCAGGTATTCTTCGATCCGCTCGGCCTTACGCAGTAAATGCGGCGCGTGCTGGTTGGTGGCTTCCATGTAGCGTGCAATGACCTTCATGTGCTCGTCAAAGTCTTCGACGAACTTTTTGTGCTCCTGGTCGCGCCAAGTGGCGCCCAGGGCGTGCAACTGGGCCCGGAGGGACGTCAACCGCTCCTCGAGCTCGCCGTTGAACTTCTTGAGGTTCTGGGCGAAGCGCCGCAGTTCGACGGGGTCGACGATCGCTTGAGCCATGGACGGTCGCCTCGCTCCGTCCCGGCCGGGCGATCGACGAAGCTATCCGCCGCGCGACGACTGGCCGGTCCGTTAAGGAAAAATCTGGGAAAAGGGAGTGACAAAACGTCAGCTTCCATTATAGCTTGTCGCCGAACTACAGGTAAACGCGGGGTCTGCAACGCCCGACCCAATCGGGCTTCACGGTCAAATGATTTCATCGACGGACACGGCCCGCGAAGTCCTTTGCACCAGGCGGCGAGAAAAGTACAATCAAGTAGGACGAACGTTGGTTCGGATCGTGCCGTAGCCCGAACTCATAAGGAGTGGCGCATTGTTAACCGAGCAAGAGGTGGCGCGTAGTTGGAGCCAGATTTTCAAGAGCAGCAAGATGGACGCGTTGGCCTTCGACCGCGCGGAGCTGCTGCTGGAGGAGCTTCGACCGGAAAGCCCGCTGCGTCTGCGACTGACGTCGGAGCTAGAGGAGCTTCGCAAACTTCACGCCGGCCGGTTGAGCGTTGCCGCACAGGCGTGATCGGCGCTTGCCGTCGGAAACCTGGGCGCGAAGCTTGAAGTAACGCCGCGCGAACGAGCCAAGCGCTGGCGCGGCGAACATTCGGTAAAGCTAAACCGCAAGCGGTGGCGCGGCGGTACGCGAGCGGTGGGCGCGGCCGCGTGGCTTTTTAGTTCGATTCGGCATGCCCGCGCCAAGCCGTGGGCATGGCACGCGGCGACATCGTTCGTTAGTGGACGAATTCCACGCCGAAATCGACGCCGTTGATAAGAATATTCTGCGTGCCGGCGTCGCGGTAGCCCATGTCGGGCAGCCGGTAGTAAACGCTCGGCGCGGCGCGGTGGATATCTCCGACGAACGTGCTCGTAAAGCCCAGCTTCAGCGCGAAGGAGTTCGTCAGGTGGTATGAGCTCTGCAAGCGCAGCTCGGCCACGGGCGAGAACTCTTGCTCCTGCTTGCCGTGGGCGAACGCGGTCGGCCGGGCGTAGAGCGGCCGATTGAGCGCGCCCGGAATCAGCTCCTCGCCCATCAGGCCTTCCTGGTCCCAGTCGGCGACGTTGTACCCGAACATGAACCGGCCGTCGGCTTGGAACCGCCATCGCTGGCGCTGGTTGGCCCAGTGGAAAGCGACCTGCGGACCGACGATCTGGTTGGTGAACTTGGTGTCCCAGAAGCTGCTTCCCAGGATGCTGCCGTCGGCGTCGACGCGGAATTGATCTTGCAGGCGGAGGAAGCGGGCGCCCCAGCTGACGCTGAGGCGGTTGTTCCGGTTCTTGGCCATGTAGTGGCGGTTCGTAAGGTGATGTGTCCACATCAGCTCTACGCCGTCGGTCTCGGTTTTATTGCGAATGGTGACGCTATTGAAGAAGATGTTGAACTCGTGGAGATCTTCGAAGTCGGTGAAGAAGAAAACCTCGTTGCCGATGATGATGATGCCGGCGGCCGGATTGCCGTCGCCGTCGATGTCGTCGGCCAGGCGGAAGAACGTGATTTCGTCGTCATCAACACCGCCTTCGCTGGTCAGGCCGTAATTGCCGACGTACAGCAGGGGTCCGCCCTGCGTGCCAAGCGTCGCATCGGCGAAGAAGTTCAGGTAATCGCGAAAGCCTAGCAGGTAGCCCGGCGGCGTCTCGAAGATAATCGGCACACTGCCGAAGCCGAAGGCCCGCAGGCCGGGATCGGCCGTATCGCCGTCGCCCCCCAAGGGAAAATTGTCGTTGACGTCGTCGTTATCGGTGTAATCCTGATCGATGAACGGCGGCAGACCACCGCCGGTCGCCAGGTCGCGCGGAAAGCCAAAGAAGTTGGTGATGTTCAATTCGGGCCCATCCAAGATGCCCACGGTCCAGCCGTGGCCCTGGTCCTGATAGCCGAACTCGTAGCGGTTGCCGAAGGCGAAGCCGGCATGCGGACCGGCGTCGTTGATCGTGTTGGTGACCACGTGCGGCCTGGGCATCGGGATCAGATCCGGATCGACTTGGTCCTGGGGCCTGCGCCGGTAAATAATTTCGGCGAATTGCCCCTCGTCGGTCGTCAGGGTAACGAAACCACCGATATTGTCGGGGTCATCGGGATCGAACCAGCGGAGCGTGTCGCCGACTTCTTCGTTACCCACCGTCGTCCGTTCGCCGGTGTACGACCAATAGAGCTTGTTGTACTCGAAAAAATAGCCCGACCACTGGTCGTCGGACATATTGTCCAAGTCGAGGTCGAAGGGCGCGAAGATCTGCAAGTCGTGCTCGTAGTTCGACGGGCCGAAAGGCAGGTTTACCTGGGCCGAAGCGCCGCCGACGAGGGCGGCCAGCAACAAGCCAGTCGTCGCAATGTAGTTGTGTAGCAAATGTCTCATCGTCTCCCCCAAGCGTGACGGACGCGGCGGAAGCGCATCGGGTCGGCGGCGCAACGGCGCTTCCGTCCCGCAATTGTGCGTGTGGGTAGTATCGGGTGGGGCGTGTGTACCAGTTGAGTAAGATCGGTAAAGCGGCGCGAAAATCGGGGTTGTTCCGATTTTGCGGGCCTCTTCGCGGCGATAAGCCAGCGATGCCATCACCCCGCTCGGCAAGGGCAGGAGCGGTCGCGCGGGAACGAGAAACCGGCTGCCTCGCCGTTGGCAGTATTCAGAGGGCTGCCGCCCCGATCGGGGCGAGAGAGACCCGCCGCGGGAACAGCGGGCAAAAAAAAAGCTCCCACAGGCGGGGCAGGAACCTGTGGAAGCCGTGGAGTCGAGGCATATTAACCCCGATGTTCCCCATAGTACTCGATGATTTCCGGGTCGTAAAGATATTCTGCAAAAAATTCCGGCATTTTGCCCATTTCCGCGCGGGGCTGAAAAACCATGCGAATTGGCCGTCTCGGAAGCGCTTTCAGCGTCCCGCCACGGCGAGCAGTGGCACGCCGCCGGTCCGGCGACCGAGGACAGCAAAACGTGAAAAGTCGGGGGCCGATTTACCGCCCCGAGGGGGACTGGCCGCACGAGAATCGCGGCATTCGAGGTGCGGCCGGGCGGCACGCACAGCCCGTGCTTTGTCCTCATTCCTCGGGCGCCGTATACTTCTGATCGAGGCGCACGCTGGTGCGCGGCGCGTCGCTCGTCGTTCTTCAAGTCCAGGGAACTAATCGGATGACTTTTCCATTGCGCTACGGCTGGCTGGGGCAGTTCGCCTGCAGTTTGTGGATCGCTCTGGCGACGAGCGGGCTGGTCGTCGCGGAACCCGCGGCGGCCGCTCCGGATTCTGCGGAGGCTGCGGCTGCGGAACTCGGCCACGACTGGGTGCGCGTTCAGCGGGGTGGCCAGGACGAGGTGCTGGGCATGCAGACGGCGATCGTTCGCTACCGCGCCGCGCCGTCCGCCGGCGGGGCCGATGAATCGCTCGTGGAAGTCGACTTGATCGGCGCGGTGCACGTGGGGGACGCGGCCTATTATCGGCAACTGAACGAGTATTTCGAACAATACGAAGCCCTGCTCTACGAGCTGGTCGCGCCGGAGGGCGCGGTGGTGGAGCGTGGCCGCGGCACGTCCAATGCCCACCCGATCGGCTTGCTGCAGAACGGCATGAAGCGGTTGTTGGAGCTCGATCATCAGCTCGATTTGATCGATTACACGAAGCCGAATTTCGTGCACGCCGACCTGACGCCGGACGAGTTTCTGCAGGCGATGAAGGACCGCAACGAGAGCTTCTTGCAGATGTACTTCCGCCTCTTGGGCGAGGCGATGGCCCAGCAAAACCAGATGGCCGTGCAGGGAGAGTCGCTCGACTTCGAGCTGTTCTCGGCGCTGTTCGCCAAGGACCGGCCGCGGCGGCTGAAAATCGCGCTGGCCAAGCAGCTTGCCGAGATGGAGAGCTTCATGGCCAGCCTCGGCGGCGAGCAGGGGTCGGTCATTATCTCGGAGCGGAACAAGAAGGCGCTGGCCGTGCTGCGGGAGCAGCTTGCCGCGGGCAAGAAACGCCTGGGCATCTTCTACGGCGCCGGGCATTTGAACGACATGGACGAGCGGCTGCGCAACGACTTCCGCCTCGAGCCCGTCTCGATCACGTGGCTCACGGCGTGGAACCTGGCGGAATAGG
>CAZHIV010000513.1:0-12668 GCA_964532675.1 uncultured Planctomycetaceae bacterium | reverse complement strand
TGCCCACGCACAACGGCTTCTACGACGGTGAAAGCAACGAACTGTACTACGACGTGCAGGTCGACAACCACCTCGTCGGTGCGCAGGTCGGCTGGACGATGAACTACAACTACGCCTGCAAGTGGAACTTCTTCTGCAATTCCACGTTCGGCCTGTTCAACAACCACATCGAGCACGTGCAGCAGATGTGGGGCGGCGGCGACGGAGTCGTGCGGTTCGCCGAGGGTGGCGAGGATTTCTACGTCGAGAGCAGCAAGAACGACATCGCCATGATGGGCGAGCTGCGGCTAGGCGGATCCTACGACATCACGTGCAACTGGCGGGCCGTCATGGCCTACCGCGCCGTGGCCATCGCCGGACTGGCCACCTCCACCGACCAGATCCCGGATGAGTTCACTAACCCGGAATGGGTGGCCATCATCGACTCCGACAACTCGATGATCATCCATGGCGTTCAGGTCGGTGCCGAGTGCCGGTATTAGTCGGAAGCTGTTAGCTCTTAGCTGTTAGCTTCGGAAGAAATGATTGCCTCGGCCGGTGGGCTTGCTCCGCCGGCCGAGGCTTTTTTGCGAGTCGCCACAGAGGCCACAGAGGCCACAGAGTTCACCGCGGCCGGTGGAGATTGCGAATGCGGGTATTCGATTACCGAATGATTTGAGGCCGTCCAGGAATCATTCCTGTAGGGAACGCCCTCTGTGGCGTTCCGTCGGCGCCACGCACAACGCGGAACGCCGCGGAGGGCGTTCCCTACAGATTCTCCCCTTTCTCGAATTCCATTTCGCATTGATTTCACCAGGAATCGCGAAGTGCTGCGGCGACATTTTGCGCGAGATCACGCTGACGAGCCGGGCCAATCGAGGTAGAATAGCGGCTTGTTGCCCGTCTCCCAACCGCGAATGCCGCGACGACGGCCGAAGGGACAATGCAAACGCCGTTTGACGAGGTTGTCGAGAGTTACCACCGCGCTCGCCAGTCGGGCGGGTTGTTCGACACGTTCTACGATCTTTTCCTGAATAAGTCCCCCGACATTCGGCCGATGTTCGCCCGCACGGACTTTCCCCATCAGAAGCTCATGTTGCGCGAGTCGTTGCTGGAAATGCTGTTGTTCGTTCAAACAGAGTCGAACCGCGGCGAAATCGAACGCCTTGCAAAGCGGCATCGTCAGTTAAACGTGAAGAAGCGTCATTACGACCTTTGGCTAGACGCGTTGTGCGAGGCCTTGGCCAGGCATGATCCCAAATTTAGTCCCGCGCTGGAAAAAATGTGGCGCGATGCAATGCGCAAAGGCATGCGCGTAATGGCAGACGCGTGAATGCACGCCTGCCGTATGCACGGAGGCTAGGCTTCTTCTCAAAACTCCCTCCCCGCCACGGGGGAGGGTTGGGGAGGGGCTAATTCCGCGGCGCATCATCACCCTCCCCCAACCCCTCCCATCAAGGGAGGGGAGTTTTGGGACGAAGCCTAGGGCGTAATCTCGCGGAGCTCGACTTTGCGGAACTCGACGGGGTGGCTTTCCGATTGCAGCGAGATCGTGCCGCCGGACAGCTGTTTGTCCTCGCCGGCATCGAGGAGCCGGCGGGCGTCCGGGTCGTTCGGGTCGAGCTGCGGACGGCTATACTCCAGCACGGTGCGGCCGCCCGTCTTGTGGCGGATGAGCCGATTGCCGCGCACCTGCAGCTCGATGCGCACCCATCGCTCGCCGTGATACGTGTCCGAAGTGCTGTTCGTGCAATGCCGCGTGTGGAGCTTGCCGTTAAGAACGACGTGGGTGCCGGGCGTGCAGAGGTTGGCCGTGGGCCGGGCGTTGCGACCGTCGCCGCCGAGCAATTGGACTTCGATCGAAACGGGGAAGTCCTGGCCCGCGAGCATCGACTCGGGCGACTGGCCGTGCAGCATGACGCCGCGGTTGCGCGTGGCCCAGGCTGCTCCGCCCTCGTGCTGCTCGCCCACGAAGCGGTATTCGACGCGCAGGTCGTAGTTCGAGCACGGCTTTTCGTAGAACAGGTGCCCGAAGCGATCGTCGAACGGGCCGTCGTAGCGGTCGTAGCGGACTTTCAGCAGGCCGTCTTCGACGCGGAACGTATCGGCGTAGTTGACGCCCGCCTCGTGGCCCCTGATCTTGGGCGTCCAGCCCGTGAGGTCGCGGCCGTTGAACAGTTGTCGCCAGCCGCCGGCCGGCTCCTCGCCGGCGCTTGGACGAGCGCACACGGTCGCGACGGCGAGCGCAAGCACGAAGGCGGCGGCGTGGCGACGTGATTTCACGGCTGACAACGGCTCAGTTCGCCCGGCGCTTGTAGTCGATCTGCATCATCTTCCAATACTCGCCGTCTTCGCCGGGCATGTGCATTTCGAAGACGCGGGTATCGTCGTCGATGTAACGGGCGACCAGCTTCGCCTTGTAGGGCTCGCCGGACATCGCATCGCGGCCCTCGGCCGTCCCGGTAAAGGTCGTCGCGTCCTCGTCGTATTCGCCAGTCGTGGTCATCAAGTGGGGTGTCATCGTATCGACCCACGTTCCCACATATTTCTTTTCCACTGGGTCGTAACCGGAGGTGCCGACGCCGACGAACGGCATGCCGGCGGCTTGGCCTTCGAAGCGGCTGACCAGCCACAGCCCGCCCTTGAGCAGCTCGTTCTTTTCGGTGCCCTTGCTTTTTATTGACTGGGCGCCTTTCACCGGCCAGATTTTCACGGTCGCGTCCCACGTGCCGACGTCTTTCTTAAGCAGCTCGTGCTGCTTGGTCGGCTTGATCATCCACTCCTCCTGGGCGAGCGCGCCGCGACAGGTCAAGAGCAGTAACCCGCTGGCGATCGTCAACGCAAGAACGCGGCGAGAGCACGGCGTCGTGGTCATTCGTTGGTACTCCTTATAAATCGTCGTAGGTAAGCGCAAATCGCGATGCTGCGCGACGATGGTGTCTTCGCCGCCAGCAACGAAGTATTGGGCGGAATCGATCAGGATTGATTATTCAGCCGCGACGCGGCGGCTGCAAGCACCGCGGCGGCCTGACGTTGACCTGCAAGGGCGTCCGATCTAATCTCCGCCCGCTCAAAAACCACTCTCTACCAACGATTTATACCGAGGACTTATATCGATGACTGCCGCCCTGAAAACGCCCGCCGTGAGTGCGCCGGCCAAGCCGGTCCCCATGCTCGACGTGTCGCGCGAGAACAAGCGGCTGCAAGCCGAGATCGACGCCGCGATGACCGAAGTCTGCCGCAGCGGGGCGTTCGTCCACGGCCCGGCCTGCGCGGAATTCGAGGCCGCCATGGCCGCCTACTGCGGCACCGAGCACGCCATCGGCTGCGCATCGGGCAGCGATGCGCTGCTCCTCTCGCTGTTGGCGCTGGGCGTCGGGCCCGGCGACGAAGTCGTCGTACCCAGCTTCACGTTCTTCGCCACTGCCAGCGCCGTCTGGCGGCTGGGCGCCAAGCCCGTGTTCGCCGACATTCGGCCCGACACGTTCAACCTCGACCCGGCCGACGTGCTCTACAAGCTCTCGACGGCCACCAAGGCGATCGTTCCCGTGCATCTGTTCGGCCAGTGCGCCCAGATCGACGAGATACAACAAATCGTCACGGCAGCCCGCGGCATACCGATCATCGAAGACGCCTGCCAGGCGATCGGCGCGGAATATGGCGGCCGGCGGGCCGGCTCGCTCGGCACGGCCGGCGCGTTCAGCTTCTATCCGACCAAGAACCTCGGCGGCTTCGGCGACGGCGGATTGATCACTACCAACGACGGCGAGCTGGCGGCCAGGCTCCGCGTGCTCCGCGACCACGGTCAGCAGCCCCGCTACTACCATCACTTCGTGGGACTCAACAGCCGGCTCGACGCGCTGCAGGCGGCGGTGCTCTCGGTGAAGCTGCCCAAGCTCGACGACTGGGCCCAGGCGCGGGCCGCCCATGCGGCACGCTACGCCGAGGTGTTTGCCGAGCGCGGATTGGAGGATGTGATCGTCGCGCCCCCGGCGGCCGACGGCGGCCGGCACGTGTGGAACCAATACACCGTCCGCGTGCTCGATGGCCGTCGCGACGCCCTACAAAAGTACCTGGCCGATCGAAAGATCGGCTCGGCCATCTATTACCCTGTGCCGCTGCACTTGCAGAAGTGCTTCGCCGCGCTCCGCTACGAGCAGGGCAGCTTGCCGGTCACCGAGCAGGCCTGCCGCGAGGTGCTGTCGCTCCCCGTGTATCCCGAGCTGACGGCTGCAGAGCAGGGGACCGTCATCGAAGCGGTCACGGATTTCTGCCGCAGCGAGGGTCGGGCGGCGGCCTAACGCGCCGAGGATAGGCGCTGGAACAGTAGGTCAGGCTGTGCCTGACAGTCGGGCGTCAGGCACAGCCTGACCTACTGCTGTTTTTCAATCCTCTCTCCGTCGTTTGACTTCGTGCGTGCGACGGGCCGGCGAGAGCGTCACTCCCAGGCCCAGCAGGATGAAGAACAGGACGATCGCCACGGGAATGTTCATGCTGGGCGTGGCCAGCAGCGGCCCGGCAGCAGAATTCGTCAGCGAGTTGGCGAGTTGGATCAGCATGGGACTAGGCCTCCCATTCTAAGTGGGCTGGCAGCTCCTGCCAATCGGTCGGCCCGAAGGGCACGCTCACGAGCGGCGTGGCCAGCCACTGGTCGAGCGGCCGGGCGGCCCGGCGGAACAGGCCGGTCGGCATCGCGACCGTGTCCCAGCTCTCCGACAGCGGGCGGGCATGCGGCACGTAGTCGGCCAGCCGCACGCCGAGAAATCCGTAGTGGCCGCCGCGATATTCGAACAGCGCTTCGCGCGGCAGCGGCGAGCGGCCGCCGACCAGGTGGTAGGCGAACACCAGCAGCGGGCAGAAGCCGGCGCCGAAATGGTTGTGCCATGCCGCCAGGCTCCGCAGGTCGTCGCGAGTCGACCAGTTCTTCCAGTATTGATGGTGTTCGTCACCCGACGGGAAGCGGCGGCCTTTCACGTCGACCAGCCACGACGGCTGAGCGGGCGGCGAGACGATGAAGTCGAGACTTTTCAGCGAGCCCTCCGCCACCAGGCTGCGGCGGGCCTCATCCACCGCGATGTACGGCAACCGCCGAGAGCGCAGAAACGCCTCGAATGCCGCTTCATAATGATTGTCGCGGTTCATGGAAGAAGCTGTTAGCTGTTAGCTATTAGCTATTAGCCAGAGGGGCCGCTCCAACTTCTGGCTAATAGCTAAAAGCTAATAGCTAACAGCAAACAGCTACCCTTGTACACTATTCTGTTCACTTCGCCAAGACGGTAGTGGGTCGCCTCAGTGTGTCTCACTTGTCGCCTCGATCAATTCGCGCACCGTCCAAACGTGGTCGGTAATTCCCGCTGCCACAGCCGGCGTTTGTGAGGATATGGCCAAGAAAAAGGCATGGGGCGGCAAGCGCGCAGGGGCGGGCAGGCCCGCGAACCCGGAAGGCAGGGCGGTAACTATGGTGGTGAGCGTTCCTGAAAGCCTGGTGGCGGGCGTGGACGCGGTAGCCGGGTCCGAAGGGGCTGGAACCGGTTCAGGGCCGTTACTGAGGCTATACGGGGGCTGCTGAAGCGCAAGTTGCGCCAAAATGGAGAGCAGGGCGTTACGATCCCATCCAGTAAAGGCCCCATCCGGCGGCCTATAAAGCCGCTGCGCCACCAAGGCGCGGGCTGCGCACCATCGAAACACGTAATTCGTCCTAAAATCTTATCCTACAACAGGTTGCCGACTAGAGTCAATTTATCAGAACCTTTACAATCTGATAGGTGTCTTGACGACAACCTATCAATATGGCACAATATTGATAGATAGGTGATAGTTTGTTTTGGAGTGCTTAGAGATGAAAAGACCGCCCAAGCCGCCAGCGATTGAATACCCAAAAGACGAAGAAGGCATGAAACGGCTTGCATCGGACGAGGTGTTCGAGTTCGTTCGCGAGGCCAATACCCGATATCTGTACTGGGATCGTGTGAGGTATGTGGCAATGCCTGATGGGATCCGGCCCGAAGAGATGTGGACCGCCATCAAATTCAGCCGGTATAGCCAGATGCGCGCGCTGCCGCTGGCGATGTTTTCGATGGAGAACCGGATGCACTTTTGGACGCCGCCGCGTCACCAGCAGTGGTTACACCGAATTGACCAGATGGCTGGCGGAACAATCGGAACGATGTCTGGAAACGCTATTCCCGACGACAATGATCGCTATCTCTTTAACTCACTGATGGAAGAGGCGATCGCATCCAGTAGGCTTGAAGGCGCTGTCTCCACACGCGAGAAGGCCAAAAAGATGCTGCGAACCAGGCGCAAGCCGCATAATCGTAGCGAGCAAATGATCCTGAACAATTACCGAGCAATCCGCGAAATCAGGACCCTAAAAGAGGAAAAGCTAACCCCAGATTTATTGCTGCACCTGCAAGCGGTACTCACGCAGGACACGCTGGAGAACCCTGACGATGTCGGGCGATTTCGGACTCGCAACGACGTGAACGTCGTTGATACGGCAACGGAAGAGATAATGCATGAGCCGCCAGATTTTCAAACCATTCCAGATCGCATTCAGCAGCTTTGTGAGTTTGCCAACTCGAAGTCCAAAGAGAAGGAGTTTATCCATCCGGCTATAAAAGCAATTGCTCTACACTTCGCAATTGGATTCATCCACCCTTTTGCGGACGGAAATGGACGAACGGCGCGGGCGTTATTCTACTGGCAAATGTTGAAGTGCAGGTATTGGCTGTTTGAATACCTTCCCATTTCGCGGATTTTGATTCGCGACCCGGCAAGGTACGAGCGCGCTTATCTTTATTCGGAGCAAGACTATGGCGACATCACCTACTTTATCCACTATCACTTGGGGCTGGTTATTCAAGCAATCGAAGCGCTTCATGCGTACATCAACCGTCAGCTACAAGCTGTAAGAGAGGCGTCTAAAATCGTTCGCGCTTTCCCTGGGCTTAATCATCGACAGGCTGATCTGCTCCAAGATTGCCTCAAGCATCCAGGCAAACGGTACACAATTAGGGGTCACGGGGGCCTGCATCGAGTTGCATACGCGACCGCACGAGCTGACTTGCTCGACTTAATGACGCGCAAGCTTCTTCACGGTGCGAAAGAAGGGAAGCGTTATGTATTTTGGGCACCGGACAACTTGCTCTCACGAATCAAATGCACCCCAAAGGGGAAGCTATTGCCGATGCTACCGGGCAATGAAATCTCCGATACCGAGTCGTCACCTCCGGCTCCAGAATCTGGCGGTGTTGACAATCAGCAAAAACCATTATTCCCGGAAGTCTCGCAACTCAAGATTGAAACCGATTGAAGATTGCCAAATCATCCTTTCATCATCCTGGTTACCATTCCAGCCATCTCGTTGGATCAAGTAAAGACCGCCAGGGTCTGTTATCACTGGTCGCTGCGCTGCCAACACTTAAACACAGATTTTCCACCCCAGACACATTCTCACGTAGCATTACCCGCCAAGACGCGGCGCACCTCGGTGGCGACGTCGGCCAGGGGCACGGTGACGCTTTCGGAGGTGGATAAGTCTTTCACCTGGCACTCGCCGGCGGCGAATTCGCGTTCGCCGGCGATCACGGCGACGCGGAAGCCTTTGCGGTCGGCGTATTGCAGCTGTTTGCCCAGCTTGGCCGGCTCGGGGTAGACCTCGACGGCCAGGCCGGCGAGGCGTAGCTCGCCGGCTATTTTGAAGTAGTCGCCGAGGCGGGCCCGGTCGAAGTACGGGATGAAGACCTGCGCCGGTGTGTGGATCTTTTCGAGCCTTCCCAGTTCTTCCATCGCGGCCAGCAGCCGGTCGAGGCCGAGCGACGCGCCGATGCCGGGAAGCTGCTGGTTGGTGTACAGCTCGGCCAGGTTATCGTACCGGCCGCCACTGCAGATGCTGCCGATCGCCGGCAGGTCGTCGAGCGTCGTTTCGAGGACCAGTCCGGTGTAATAATCCAGGCCACGGGCGATCGAGGCATCGAGCCGGATGCGCGCCACCGCTTGGGCCGATAGCGCCGCGGCGAGGCCTCGAAGGATCTCGCCGAGCCGCGCGGCGCCGGATTGACCGACTTCGTTGCCGGCAACCAACTGTTCGAGCTCCGAGAGTATTTCGTCGTTGCCGCCCGTCAGCGATGAAAGTGCCAGTAGCTGCTGGTTATCGGCGGTACTCGTACCGGCCGTGCGAGATAGCTCCGCGGCGACGCCTTCGGCGCCGATCTTATTCAACTTATCGAGTGCGCGGAGCACATCCGCCGATTTTTCCGCCAAACCGAGTTTCTGAATCAGCCCGCTGAGCACGCCGCGGTGGTTCAATGAAATCGTAAATTCGCCGACGGAGAGCTGCGACAAGAGATCGTTCACGACGAGAACGGTTTCGATGTCGGCCGCCACGCTCGTGGTGCCGATCGTGTCGAAGTCGCACTGCATGAACTCGCGGTAGCGGCCGCGCTGGGTGTTCTCGCCGCGCCATACGGTGGCGATGTGGTACCGCTTGAACGGCGTGCCCAGCGTGCCGATATGCTGGGCGGCAAAACGGGCCAGCGGCACCGTGAGGTCGAACCGCATCCCCACGTCGCGGCCGCCGTGGTCCTGGAAGCGGTAGAGCTGCTTGTCGGTCTCCGCGCCGCCCTTGCCCAGCAGCACGTCGAGGTACTCCAACGCCGGCGTGTCGATCGGCGCAAAACCGTACGAGCGAAACACCCGCCGCGCCACCTCCATAATGTGCTCGCGCGCCAGCATGGCGTCCGGCAGGAAATCGCGGAAGCCTTTCAGCGTGCGGGGCTGGATGGGGGGCGGAGGCATGGGGGTAGGTGAGTCGGTGAGTCGGTGAGTAAGTGAGTAAGTGAATTACATACTCACCTACTCACCTACTCACTTACTCACCCCAGTATCGGCAGCAGCGCCGGCTTCGCGCTGCGGATGCCGCGGCCTTTTTCCTGAAGCACGGCCTCGGTGTACTCGGCCACCTGCTCGGGCCGCTCGAGATAGAAGTCGTAAGTCCAGTCGTCTTCGTATTCGCAGTCGTTGGTCGAGTAGTCGCGGCACACCTGCGGCCGAGTCTCGTAAATGCCGCAGCGGTGGTCGTCCTGCAAGTGGCGGCACGTGGTGTGCACCAGCAGGTACCAGGTGTCGTCTTCCTTGAACACCGAAGCCCGATCGTGTAACAAGAACCAGCGGAGGTATTCGAAATCGGTGCGGTCCTCGGGCGTATCGATCGGCATGGCGAAGTACCGGCAGCACTTCGCGGTGCAGTACTCGCAGAGGACCTTGTCCTTGGGTACCTGTTCGCGGCGAGGTCGGATAGGGGCGACGGCGGTGGACATAAAAGTTCTCCGATTCGACTAACTCGACCACTACCATAACGCGCTAGCGACCCTTTCACTAGAGGCGTTTCGTAATAACCACGACGACACGACGGGCACGACGCAGGTCTCTGCCTGTCTGCCACGTCGTGTTCGTCGTGTCGTCGTGGTTCCTTTTTGAATTCATCAAGCTCAGGGCGATCGATCGTGGCAAAGCGTGGAACGAAGTCGGCATTCGTTTGCGGCTTTCCGCCGATTGCTGCACGCGATGCGCGGGTGCTGGTGCTGGGGACGATGCCCAGCGTTGCCTCGCTGGCCCAGCGGCAGTATTACGGCCATCCGCAGAACGCCTTCTGGCCCATCATGGGACGGCTCTTCGGGGCCGGCCGCGACCTGCCCTACGACCAGCGCCGGCGGATTCTACGCGAGCGAGGCCTGGCCGTCTGGGACGTGCTGCGGGAATGCTCGCGCGAAGGCAGCCTCGACGCGGCCATCCTCGTCGAATCGGAGTCGGCCAACGACCTGGCGGCGTTCCTGCGCCGCCACCCACGTATCCACACCGTTTTCTTCAACGGCCACAAGGCCGAGACGGCGTTCCGCCGCCGCGCGCTGCCGCACGTCCTGGAGCTGGGCCGCCAGATTCGCTACGCCCGGCTCCCCTCGACCAGCCCGGCTCACGCCGGCCGCACCTTCGACCAAAAGCTCGCCGCCTGGCGGGCAGTCGCGCGGGCGCTGCGGAATCATGGATAGGATTCACCACAGAGACACAGAGGACACGGAGAAGAAAAAGAACATTTTTTACAGGAGGGAGCAGAGGCAGCAGCGGAAGTTGATCTGCCTTGAACTCTCTGCTTCCTCTGCTTCCTCCTGTTTAACGAACTCTTCTCCGTGTCCTCTGTGTCTCTGTGGTTCATCTGTCGCTCATCCCAGCAGCTCGAGCGTCTTGCGGAGCATCCGCAGCACGCTCTCTTCGTCGGTGCGGTCGAGCACTTCGTCGGGCGTGAACCAGGCGACGTCGTGCGATTCGTCGCTCGCGCAGACACCTTGCTCGCTGTGCGCCACCAGCAGGAATCGAATATCGTGGTGCTCGTGGGCATCATCGACGACGTAACCACGCGCATCGCACCGCGCGGGAATCAAGTGGACGTCGACGTCCAGCGGGATCAGCGCGCCGTCGATCGGCAGCATTTCGAACGCCGCGAGGCCCGATTCCTCGCGGGCTTCCCGCAGGGCCACCTCCTCGACGCGCCACTGCCCGTCGGCGTGGCCGCCCAACTGCAGCCAGCGGTCGAGCTTGCGGTGATGGGTCAGCAGGCAGCGGCGGCGGTCCGGCGAGAGAATCCAGGCGGCGCCCGTGATATGCCCCGGCCGGCAGGTCCGTTCGAAGCAGTCGGCATGCGACTCGACGAGCGCGCAAATACGATCGACGACCGGGTCTTCGCCGGGAAACGCCTGGCGATAGCGAGCCAGCATGTCCAAGAGCGGCCGCCGGTGCATGTCTTGTCCGTGGTCCGTGGTCCGTGGTCCGTTGCAATTTGCATTATGGCCGACGCGAGCTACAACGGACCACGGACCACGGACATTACGGTAGAACGACCTTCCGCGCCGACGCCGGGCGGCGCTGGTAGGTATACGGGGCCCAGAACCCCGGCGGCGGATTGAGCAGCGAATCGGGCTGGAACACCACTTCCAGCTCTCCGCTGGAGTTGGAGATGTCGTTGCCGGCCAGAAGTTGACCGCGAATTAGCGGCCGGTTGGAGTACGTCAAATCATCGCCGATGACGACCAGGCCGCGAATTTCAGACTGATAGATGTCGTCGGTATCCGCGTCTTGTCCGAACTGCTCGTGCGGCGCTCCGATGGGGTTGTAATTGACGCCGTTCTCGGTTTCGCTCAGCCCGCGATTGGTGGCGTGAATGGCGAAGTCGGCGTCGACGCCGTTGTCCGCTTTTACCAGCAGCGCCGGATAGCCGGCCACGTAGGGCGACCAACTGATCGGCCCCTCGGCGATGCAAGAATTGGGTCCCGGGTTGATAACCAGCAGCGTGCCCACGATCCGCGAGCGCGTGATCACCAGCCGGTTGCCGTTGCAATTGATCCAATAGATCCCCTGCGGATTCGTGGGCGCACCGCTATAGACCGTGTTCACGCCGGGTCCCAGGACCTTGCGGTAGACGAGCCGCCCGGTGAGCGCTTCCTGGATCACGAAGTCGTCGAAGTAGAAGTCGGCGGTGTTGCTCGAGTCGGCGCCGGCGATCTTGACGAACGCGTATTCCAGGCTGCCGCTCCAGCTGTGCGCCGTGAGCGTGGCGGTGAGCTGCCGCCAGCCGCCAAGAAACGACGACACGGTGATGTCTGGACTACTGGCGACTTGCAGGCTGCTGCCGGTGCCCTTCGTGTACAGGGTGAGGCGGAAGTTTCTGGAGGTCAGCGGCGGCGCGTAGACCCAGCCCTCAATGTAGTACTGCTTATTCGGTTCCACGAACGTATCGATCCGCTGGGCGGCACCCGCTAACCAACTAGTGCGGTTCCGCACCCTCAATCCATAGTTGCCTGAACGGACTTGATTGTTGGATTGATCGACTTGAGCCGTGGCGACGCCGGGCGGGGAGCCTGTCCAGCCGGTGACGCCATTTTCAATGCCCACATTTTGGCCGAGGTTCGGCGTCGTCTGGGAAAAGTTCGAAATGTTCAGTTGCGTGCCGTTCGTTTGATAGTAGTCAAAAACCGAGTCCCAGTCGGGCATCGCCGGCAGCTTGGCCGAATCGACTTCTGTTGTCGTCCCATTGAAAGTGGCGCCGCTGATGCTGGCCGCCTCGACGTTGCCGTAAACCTGCGACGTAGTGGCCGCGACCTGGGTGGCGGTAATCAAGCCGTTCGTGCGGAGCGTGTCGTTTTGCAGATTGATCAGGCCGCCCGCCGCAATAGCCGAGCGGAGGCAGCCGAGCGGCTCCCTGTGCGGATCGACGGTCACTTCGACGCGCTGCTCGGCCTGCCCGCTGTAGCCGATCCCGCGGACGAGAACTGGATCGTCCGGGTCATCGGCCAGGTCGGCGTCCACCGGATCGATCACATCCAGGCTGCACGTGCCGGCGGCGGTGCCGCGGCCGGTAAACCACCGGCCGGGCGGCTGAGCGGGGCGAGCACGTGCGCGCCAGCTTCGTTCCGCACTGTCCTCCGCGTTCAGCTCCCGGAAGCGGATGGTGAACTCGCGGGCCACATGCTGTTGCTGGATGCTCTCCCCCTCCAGCAGGCGGGTGACGACGGATAGCACCTGGCGGGGGGAGGTCGGCTTCACCAGGTAATCCGAGACCCTGCGCCCGATCGCTTCCGTCATCGTCCGGTCCTCCTCGCTCTTCGTCACCATCACGACGGGAACGAGCGGATCGA
>CAZHIV010000512.1:0-5007 GCA_964532675.1 uncultured Planctomycetaceae bacterium | reverse complement strand
GGGCAGGCAGCGGCGGCTTCGATACACCAACAAACCGCGCGGCGGCCTGGTGCCTACCTATTACTCATGCCTTAGCGCCTCGATCGGGTCGAGGCTGGCCGCTCGGGCCGCGGGGTAGACGCCGAAGATTACGCCCACCAGCACCGAGATTAAGAACGCCAGCGGGATCGACAAGGGAATGAGCTGCGGCTCCATTTCCTGGATCAGCTTGGGCACGGTGGCCATTTGCTCGGGGAACCATTGAAAGAGCGCGCGACGAGCCAGTAGCGTGATGGGCCGGCAGAAGGCGCCGCCGAGGATTCCCAGCACGCCGCCCATCACCGAGAGCACGACGCTCTCGGCCAGGAACTGCCGCGTGATGTCGCTTTGCTTCGCGCCCAGCGCGCGGCGGATGCCGACCTCGCGGGTCCGCTCGATCACGGTGGCCAGCATGATATTCATGATGCCGATGCCGCCGACCACGAGCGAAATGGCCGCGATCAAGCCGAGGAACACGATGAACATCAACTGCGTCGTGCGGGCCTGCTCCAGCAGCTCCATCGGCACGATGACGGCGAAATCCGGCAGCGTGTGGCCGTATTGAATCGTGTTGCGCACCACGTCGGCCGTGGGAAGCACGTAGTCGCGGTCGGTCACTTGGATGGTGACCTGCGTCACCTGGTTGATCTCGCGTTGGAACTGCCCCGGCTTGATCGACACGATCATGTCGCCTTCGCGGCGCCACAGCGTGGTGATCGGGATATAAACGTCCTGCGAAAACACCTCGGCCGCCAGCGAGCCGCCGATGCCGGCCGAGGCGGCGCGCGGCCGCATCACGCCGACTACCTCGTAAAAATCGTCCTTGACCAGAATCTCCTGTCCAACCGGCTCGCCGAACGGGAACAATCGCGTGGCCACCTCTGCGGCCAGCACGCAGTAGTTGCGTTCCTCCTCCAGGTCGGAATCAGAGAGGAAACGCCCACGATCGACGGCGAGCCGCGTGACCGCCGCGTAATCCGGCGTGGTGCCCACCAGTCGGCCCTCCATCTCGCGAGCCTTGTAGCGAAACTCCATCGCCGGCAGCACCCGCATCGGGATCGCCTTGGCAATCGTCGGCACGGTCGCCACGAGGCGCACGTAATCGGCCCGCGTCAGCCCAAAACCGGACTCCTGCACCTGGTCGGCGGGCGGCTTCACCGAGCGAACGATAATGTTCAGCGCTCCCAGGCTGGAAATCTGCTCCTGCGCCGCCCGGCTGATCCCTTCGCCCAGCGCCAACAGCCAGATCACGCTCGACACGCCGATGAAGATGCCCAACACCGTCAGCGACGAGCGCAGCGGATGCATCCACAGGCTCTTGACGCTCAGTTGCAGTGTTCGCAGCCAGACGGACAACATGGGGCGATCGCTCACGCAAAGGCGCGAAGGCGCAAAGAATCGTAGTTTGAACCACCAAGAGCACGGAGAACGCAAAGCCACGGATTCTGATGTTGCATCGAATGCTGCCTTTGTGTTCTCCGTGATCTTCGTGGTTAATCGATTTTCTTTGCGCCTTCGCGCCTTCGCGTGAGGTTCCTTCTAGAGTGTTGGCTAATTAATTCCGTTCATCTGAAACTATATAACCATCGCGGAGGTGAATCGATCGCTTGGTGCGGGCGGCCACATCGGGCTCGTGCGTCACCATGATGATCGTCCGGCCTTCGCGGTTAAGCCGGTCGAGCAGATCCAGGATTTCGTTCGTCGTGGCGGAGTCGAGGTTGCCCGTCGGCTCGTCCGCGAGGATGAACTGCGGATCGTTCACGAGGCTGCGGGCGATGGCCACGCGCTGCTGCTGGCCGCCGGAGAGCTGCGTCGGCCGGTGGGCCAGCCGCTGGCCGAGCCCCACCATCTCCGCCAGCTCCAGGCTGCGCTGTTTCGTCGCCGCGTTGAGCCGGTAGCTGTAATACAGCGGCACTTGGATGTTCTCGACGACCGTCAGCGCCGGCAGCAAGTTGTACGATTGAAAAATGAAGCCGATTCTCGTCGCGCGGATCTCCGCCAGCCGATCGTCGCTCATCCGCGACACGTCGACGTCGCTCAGCAAATACTTGCCGCCGCTCGGCCGGTCGAGACAGCCCAGCAGATTGAGCAGCGTGCTCTTTCCGGAGCCGGAGGGACCCATGATCGAGATGTAGTCGCCCTCGGGCACATCGAACGAAACATCCCGCAGGGCATGGATCGTCTCCCCGCTAAGCACATAATCCTTGCACAAATCGGCGACGCTGACAGCCAGCCTCATTCGGCGGCTCCCTGGCTGGAAGGCTGAGGGCTGAGGGCTGAAGGCTGAGGGCTGGAGTCTATAGTCGACTCTTCAACGTCGGCTGTCCGCTCTGCGCCATCGGCCGCCGGCCTTCCACCTTCCGCCTTCCCCCCTCCGCCTTCTCCTTCTGGCCCTCCGCCCTCCGCCCTCCGCTCTCCGCGCGTTCGGCCCTTGGCAATGTCGTCCCCACTCTCCACGCTTGGCGGCTGCGGCACGGCCCGCTGCGCTTCTTCCGGCGACAGCTTGGGCAGGTTCACGTCGGCGAGATACGCCCGCGGATTCATCGCTACCTTATCGCCTTCATCGAGGCCGCCCTCGATCACGAAAAACTTGTCGTTGGTCGGGCCCGGCTTGACCTCGCGCGCCTGCCAACTGCCCCCGTCGTAGGCGAAGCAATAGAGCTTCTCGCCGTGTGCGTAGACCGTTTGCACGGGCACCTGCAGCGTATCGCGCACTTCCGCACAACGAATCGTCACCGCGGCGGTCATCCCGGAGCGCATATCGGCCGGCGGGTTGTTGATCCCCACGAACGCCTTGTACTCCTTCACATTCGCCTGCCGCCAGCCGGTCGGCTCGGCGTACTGGTTCACCTTCTCCACCCAGCCGTGCAGGACCCGGTCGTCGTACCCGACTGGCTTGATGGCCGCCGCCAAGCCCGGCCGCACGTACTGAACGAGCGACTCGTTCACCGTCAGGTTGACTCGCATCGACTCGGCGTTCGGCAGCCGGATGATGGCCTGCCGCTCGCGAACGATCGTCCCCTCTTCGACGATAAATTCCTGATCGCCCCGGCCGTCGGTGACGTGCGCGTACTTCACCACGCCGTCCTGCGGCGCCGTGATGGTGCACTTGGTGATCTGGTCGTCCAGCTCGGCCAGCTTCTCCAGCTCCAGCTCGTGGCTGTTCTGCGCCGCTTCCCACTTGGCCTTGGCGATCACAATCGCGCTTTCCAACGTGGAAACCATCTTCAGCTTGGTGAACTCGTCCAGCACGCGGAGCTTCGTGTTGGCCGCGTCGAGGTCCTTGTTCGCCTTTTCCACCGCGAAGCGGTCGGCCTCCAACTGCAGCTCGTTCACGTAACCTTTGGAGGCCAGCTTTTGGCTGTAGGCGTAGTACTCCTTGGCCCGGTTGAGGTTCTCCTCGGCCACGAAAACCTCGCTCTCGATCAACTGCCGCTCTTGTAGATACGTGCCTTCGAGGTATTCGCGCTTGGCGATGACGGCCACGTCGTAGTTATTGTGCGATTCGACCTCGGCAGCCTTGGCGGCGTTGACGAGGATTTTCTGCGTCGTCCGCTGCGATTCGAGCGCGGACGAATCGAGCTCCACTAAAAAGTCGCCCTCTTTTACGACCGTGCCCTCCGGCACGATCCGCAGAATGGCGTTGCCCGCCGAGTTGTTCGATTTCACGAGCGAGCGGACTTCGGTGACGTCAAACGCCTCGATCTCGCCCCGCTCGGTGATGGTGAGCTCGAAATTGCCGCGCTCCACGGTGTGCAGCAGGACGGTCGGGCCGCTGGGCTCGTGGCGATAGTTGATCCACCACCAGGTGCCGCCGCCCATGGCGAGAACGAGCGTCAACAGGGCCGCGGCCCCCACGGTGGTCGCGGCGCCCGACCGGCAACCGAAGCGGTCCGCTGCGGCAAATCGCCATAAACTGTTTTGCAACCGCCGCTGTTGTGTCATGTGGATCAACTCCTAATTCCACGTAGACGAGTCTCTCCGAGACTCGAATTTCGAGTTTCGGAGAAACTCGGCCACGTGAGCGGTCTGCGCCGCGTCTGCGCAGGCCCCCATGATTAAACCCCGAAGAGACGGGCAAAGTTCCGCTAAATAGGACGCGAAACAAAGGCCGGCCGTGAGTTAGTCATTATAGGCTTCCCGCGGCCAAATGTCAGCCGTGTGCTTTACCTGCCCGCAAGCCCCAACTAGGGTTCGGAAGTTGATAGAAATCGCAGCGAATAGGGCGGCGGCGGGGCGTTCGACGCGGGCTGAACGGGTTCCCGTCGCGGCCTACTGGCAACCGGCGGTGGCGACCGCCTGGCCGGAATCTTCTTCCCATTCTTCGTGGCGGAACTCACCCGCCGCGGGATGGGCAGCGGTTCTTCCCGCCGGGATAAACCCGGCGGCTTGCCTGTTGACACTTCGGCGCACGCGTCCGGCCGCTCACAGGACACGTTGCACGGAAGATCGGCCAGGTAGGTCCGCCACGGCTGGTCGTGCGGAATGCGAATCCCGCGGGCATCCAATTCCATGATGCCCAATTCAAAGTCGAGATTGAGCTGCTGGACTTCGTGGTCGACCCACACGCTGAGAAAATCGTTCTGCACGTTCAGCAAGTCGACCAGTGCATTGACCAGGTCGCGGGCCACGGTGGCGCCGAACTGCGATTCTCCACCCGGTTGCGTGGGCTGACCGGGCGCGCCCGGCGAGACAGGCCGCGCCGGCTCGGATAGTCGCAGCCGCGCCAAGTCCACTTGCGTGATGGCCACGTGAACGGCCGCCCGGCGGATTTCGAAGTTTAGATCGTCAAGCCGCAACTGGCGCAACGTGCTGCGGACGTTGCGATGCACCCGGTCGCGGAACTGGTAATAGCTCCGCCGGGCCTGCTGGTACTCGATGAGCGACTGCCGGTAGACGTTGCGCTCTGCCAGCCGCGTGAGTGGGGCGTCGAACTCCAGTCCCACTCGCAGCCGGCCGTTGGAGGCCCGCAGGTCGAACGGGTTGTCG
>CAZHIV010000511.1:0-2740 GCA_964532675.1 uncultured Planctomycetaceae bacterium | reverse complement strand
CTTTCGGCTATCGGCCAGAACGATCCCGTCTGGCCGAGAGCCGAGAGCCGAGAGCCGAGAGCCACAATCATGAGCAAATACGTCAAAGACCTGATTACCAAGGACCTTCGCAAGCGGCTGGACGGCGTCGAGGACGCGCTGTTGGTCGACGTGATCGGGCTGGAGAACAATAAGAACGTCGCCCTGCGCCAGCGGCTGCGGCAGAAGAACATCCACCTGCTGGTGGTGAAAAATAGCCTGGCGCGCCGGGCGACCGAGGGGACCCGCTTGGCGCCGGCGTTCGAGACCGCGGCCGGCACGCTGGCCTTGGTGTGGGGCGGCGAGGACATCATCGCGCTGGCCAAAGAGGTCGTCAAAATCGCCGGCGAAAAGGAGTTCGAGAAGTTTACGCCCAAGGGCGGCGTGATGGACGGCCAGGCGTTGGCCGCGGAGGAGGTAAGGGCCGTCAGCAAATGGCCTTCGCGACAAGAACAATTGGCCCTGCTCGTTGGCCAAATGCTTTCGCCCGGCGCAACGCTTGCCGCGCAATTAACCGGCGTCGGCGGCGCGCTGGTTAGTCAAATCGAGCAGCATGCCGAGAAGCTCGAAGAATCGGGAGGCGGCGAAACCGCGCCGGCCCCCGAGCCATCGTCCTGACCACCCGCAATTTAATTAGAATTCACTGCTCCCTGCGAAATCCAGAAAGGAAAGTTGAGTCCCATGGCTACTGCTGAAGCCACTCGCGAGTTCTCTCCCAAAGCGAAAAAGATGGGAGATGAGATTGTCTCCTTAACCTTGAAAGAGGCTAAGGAGATTAGTGATTACCTGGAAGAAGTTTACGACATTAAGGCCATGGCCGGCGGTCCTGTCATGATGGCTGCTCCGGCTGGCGAAGGCGGCGGTGCGGCCGCGGCGGCCGAGAAGACCGAGTTCGCTGTCGTTTTAGAAGGGTTCGGCGATAAGAAGATCGGCGTCATCAAGGTCGTCCGTCAGGCGACCGGCCTTGGTTTGAAGGAAGCCAAGGACCTGGTCGAAGGCGTGCCCAGCAAGGTCAAGGAAGGACTGGCCAAGGCAGACGCAGAAAAGCTCAAGGCCGAGTTGGAGGAAGCCGGCGCGACCGTTTCGATCAAGTAGGTCGAGGCGGCACGAGACGGCAAGTTTTCCTCCGGCGCGGCCCGCTGGCCGATTTTGGCACCCGTTTGCATGAGCTTCCCACATCGCTTGTTTCTAAATTCCGCATGTCGAAGGGCGCCGCGACGCGGTGGCCCGCGCGTCGAAGCTGCGCCCGGCATTGCGCTCTGAATGAAATGGAGTAACGTGTCCTATGGCAGTCACGGCACGACGACGATTAGAAACCACCACGACCCGGCGCTTTGGCAGCGGCCGCGAGGCGTACTCCATTCCCGATCTCACGGAGATCCAAACCAAGAGCTATGCCCGGTTCCTGCAATTCGAGGCCCCGCCCGACAAGCATAAAGACGAAGGCCTGGAAGGGGTGCTGCGCGAAATCTTCCCCATCGAAAGCTACGACAAGAAGCTGAAGCTCGATTACCTGCGCTACGAGCTGGGCAAGCCGCGCTACGAGCCGGATGAATGCCGGCAGTTGCGGCTCACGTACGGCCGGCCGTTTCGCGTCTGGCTGCGCCTCAACAAAGAGCAGCCGATCGAGGAGGAAGTCTACCTGGGCGATCTGCCGATCATGCTGGGCGGCGGCGAGTTCATCATCAACGGCGCCGAGCGAGTGGTCGTGAGCCAGTTGCACCGCAGCCCCGGCATCGACTTCGTCTCGGAGATGGAGGCGGGCGAGCGTCGGCTCCACAGTTGCCGCGTCATTCCCGAGCGCGGCAGTTGGATCGAGATCAACACCACCAAGAAGGACAGCATCACGGTCCGCATCGACCAGAGCGGCAAGTTCTCGGTGATGACGCTGCTGCGGGCGATGGATCCCAAGTACAGCCTGGATGCCGACATCCTGCGCACGTTCTACGAAACCGCCAAGCAGAAGGTCGTCGATGGCCGCAGCGCCGCCAAGATCGAAGGCAAGATCGCGGTGGGCGACGTCGTGTACCCAGTGGGCAGCGACCGCGCCGGCGAGATCATCGTCGAAGGCGGCCAGAAGATCACCAAAACGGCGGCCGAGACGATTTGCTCCTCCGGCCTGAAGTCGGTCGAGATCATGGACGCGCCGGCGACGCCGCTACTGCTCAATGCCCTGGTCGACGACGGCACCTCGAGCCACGAGGAGGCGCTGCTGCGGATCTATCAGCGGCTGCGGCCCGGCAATCCGCCGCAGTTGGAGAAGGCCAAAGCGCTGTTCCACGAGAAGTTTTACGACACGAACCGCTATCGGCTGGGCCGCGTGGGCCGCTTCCGAATCAATCGCAAGCTGAGCCTCTCGGTGCCCGAGGACGAGATGGTGCTGCGGCCGGAGGACATTATCTTTGCGGTGAAGTACATCATGCGCCTGGTGACCGGCGATTCCGATGCGCACGTCGACGACATCGACCACTTGGGCAATCGTCGCCTGCGCACGATCGATGAGTTGGCGGCCGACGAAATGCGGAAGGGCTTTTTGAAGCTCCGCCGCACCGTGCAGGAGCGGATGAGCCTCAAGGACATCGAGGACATGACGCCCCGCAGCCTGATCAACCCCAAGAGCATCTCGGCGGCGATTGAATACTTCTTCGGCCGCGGCGAGCTGTCGCAGGTCGTCGATCAGACGAACCCGCTCTCGATGCTCACGCACGAGCGGCGGCTTTCG
>CAZHIV010000510.1:0-8299 GCA_964532675.1 uncultured Planctomycetaceae bacterium | reverse complement strand
GGCGCTGGCCGTCCGGGGCGACGGTGAGCATCAGCACCGGCCGCCAGTACAGTCCTTCGCCGGCCATGCCCCAGCCATCGATGTGCTGGCGAACGGCGGCCACGAACTCGCCGACCGACGCCGCCGTGTCGCCGGGAATCTCGACCCGCCGGCCGCGCGGCACCGCGGCATTGAGTTGTGCTTCATTGGCCAGGATGGCGACGTGATCCTCCCGAACCACCACTTGGATCGTCCGGCGGATCGGCACGGCGTTTGGCCGTTTGCGATCCAGCGCCCAATCGCGGCCGCCCGACGCCGCGGCCAGCTGCGCCGGATCCCCCTGCTGGCCTTGCGCGGCCGACCCGGTCGAGACAGACAGTTGCTGGCCGTTGTTTGGATCACTCGAGCCGCCGGTCGCACCACTACCGGCTCCTTCGCCGGCACCGCCGGCGGCCGAACCGGGAGCGCGAGCTGCCGTCGCGCCCGATGCCACGCTTGGGCTTGCGTCCGTCGGCAGGTTTGCATCGCCCGGTTTCACGTCCGTGCTGCCATTGGGAGCGGGGCCGGAAGTGCCGGACGACGTCAACGCAGCCTGTGAGGCGGACGTTGTAGCATCGCCGCCCCCCGCGCCGCCGCCGGATGGTTGCGATTGATTGGCACCCGTTGCCGGCGTGCCGCCGCCATCGAACGCGCCGTGGCCGCCAGGCGAATCGCCGTCGAATGCATCGCCGGCGCCGTCCAGGAAACTGAGCCCCTCGCCCCCATCGTCGCCCGGCTCAAATTCGCCGACGCCACCGAACGCGGCGTGACGATAGGCCCGCGGCGCCGCGGCGGCCAGCGCCCGTTGTCGAAGGCGTGCCTGTTCGATCGCGTGCTGCTCGAGGGTGGCGAGCTGCGGATCGGCCGCTCGGTACTGGAGTTCCCAATCGTCCTCGACGAGCTCGAAACCGAATTGAAGATCGCAGCTTTGAATGGCCCGCCGCGCCCGATCGTACATGTGCAGCCCTTCGGGCCGAACGACGAGCAGCGGGTAAGGCTCGGCGTCTCGGCCGCCGTCCGGATCGAACTGCATGTAATAATTACGGGCCGCCCGGAGGGCTGCCGCCAACGGGTTTCCCGCCCCGTACGGCGGGTACAGATCCTCGCGCGTCACGCGCACGCCTTCAGGCTGCAGGACGAGCTCGTCCTTGCAGCACTCGATGTAGATTGGCCGGCGGAAAGTGCCGTTGGGCCCTTCGTAGGGAATCAATGCGTAGGTACGCTTCCGCGATTTCATCTGCTCCATCAGCTCGTCGACCTCATCGCGCATTTCGGCGATCAGCCGCTCGAGCCGCTCGACCTCGCGCTCGGCCTGCTCGCGGTCGTCGTAATGTTCCTCTTCCATGGCGTCGAGTTCGGCGGCGGCGGCGCGCAACACCTCCAACTGGGCTTCGAGTTTGCGCATGTGGCTCTCCAACTGGCCCATCCGCAACTGGTCCTCGCGAAGTTGCCGCTCGGCCTGGGCACGGGCCTGTTGGAGATTCGCCTGGTAATGATCGATTTTTTCGAGCTGGTGACGCAGAGCCGTGTCGTCCTTGGCCACGACGGCCGGCGGCTGTTTGTTGGCCTGTCGCAGCGCGGCTTCGCGCGACGCGCGGCTCACCGCCACCAGGACGACCAACAGCGCGCCCATCGTGCACAGCAGCACCGCCAAGAACGGGAACAACGACACGGCGGCCGAGTTGTCGACGGGTTTGCGGCGACTCATGCGGCCCCTCGGGCAGCCTCGCCGCCAGTGACATCATGCCCGCGGCTGCCGAATTGTGGATGTCCGAGCCGGGCGCCGAGCAGCTGAATGGCCGCCGACAGGTTCAACGCCATCTCTTCGAAGTTGTGCGCCTGCCGGACGGCGGCCAGGTTCTGGTCGAGCGATTCCTCCAGCCTGGTGATTTGCCCGGTCGCGTCGACGACTTTGAGCAGCACGTCGCCCTGGCGGACGAGCTGCTCCTGCTGGCGCACCGTGGCGCCGGCCGCCTCGACAAGCGCTACCTGCATCTCCTTGAGCAGCTCTTCGCTCTGGCGGATGAGCCGCTCCTGCCGCTCGGCCGCCGTGACCATCGACCGGCCCAGCGCCGCTTCCACTTCGGACAGGTGCTGGCGATTCCCTTCGGCCAGCTCCCGTTCGCCTTTGGTAAGCACCTCGCCGTGCCGCTCTAGGGCTTCGACGAGCAGCTCGCCCAACTTTTCCATGCCCTGGCGCAACCGGGCCGCCGTTTCGTCTGCGCCGCGGTTGAGCCGCTCCACGTGCTGGCTCGCGCTCTTCTCGATCCGGTCGGCGTGCTTGAGCACGTTCTGCCCCAGCACCCGCGCGTGCTGTTCCAGGTTCTCTTTCACCGCGGTCGAGAGCGACTCCTTCACGAGGTGACCGGCGGCCATGCTCACATCGGCCCATTGCTGGTGCGTTTCGTGGATGCTGGCTTGCCACACCTCCGCCTGCCGCGCCGCCAGCGCCTCGACTGCTTCGATCACTTGCTCCGACATGCGGCGAATCGACTCGACGTTCGGATCGGTGGCCGCGGCCGACGGCTGGAACCGGCCCACCAGCTCCTCCGACGCCCGGACGTCGACGGCCGAGAGCAGCCGGTCTTCGACCCGCTCGACGAGCGACTTGGCGAACATCAGCACCATCGTCAGCGCAAGCGCTTGTGCCGTGGTGTCGAACGCGACGCCCAGCCCGGCCGTCACGTCGCTCATCGACTGCTCGAGCGCGTTAGGAGACAAGTTGGCGATGGCCACCGTGATGCCGATCACTGTGCCCAGGAAGCCAAGGATCGGTATCGCCCAGATAATGATGCGGAGCGTCGCGTAGCCGGAATGCATTGCGACGGCGTCGAGCTCTTCCAGATGGCGCAGTTGCTGGTCAAGGTTTTCGGCGGAGCCTTTGCGGCCGACGAATTGAATGGCATTGCGCAAGCGGCGCGCGAGATACGTTTGTTGAACGTGTTTCGGCAGCTCGTCGAGTTGACACAGCAAGCGACCACAATCTTGCGGCCTCTGTCCGCTGGCGGGGATCAGGCCCAGCGTCGCGGTGCCGAGCGTGCGCAGTTGCCCGCTCACGACGCCGAAACGGATCACCAATATGGCCAGCCCCACGAAAAAGAACGCCACTTCGACGTAACTTACCGGGTGGCCTGCGCAATAGCGCAACAGCCGCGGGCTGTCGATCACGCCTTGAAACAGCAGGGCGTAGAAATTGGCGCAGAGCACCAGTCCCCACAAGAGCGGCTGGCGCAGGGCCCAGGCGCCGAACGCGTGGCGGGCCTCGGACGTTCGCTCCTGCAGCACGTCGAGGATGCCCAATAGCGCGCCCACGACGCCGCAGAGCTGCAGCACCGTGGCCAGCAGCTCCAGCTCGGGCAGCAAGGAACCCCGATCGGGATCGCGCAGGGCGAGGGGCAGAAAAGTGCCCCAGGTCAGCAGCAAGGCGGCCACGATCCACACGGTGCCGCGGGGTCCTTTGCCGACAAGCGCATTCAAACCGGCCGCCGCCGCCGCGATTCCCCCCAGCGCGATTCCCAGCTGCGTCATTTGGGTCGCGTCCATCACTTCACTTCCAATGGTTGTGGTTGACGTTCCCGCCGCCTAGCTAGCGGCGCGTGCGGTGCTGCCGTGCCAGTGAAGGCTGGTTACCCTTTGCTAGCCGCGACCCAAGGGGTCGCTGGGATTGGATTGGAACCGTCGATTCCCGGCGACCCGTTGGGGTCGCGGCTATATACGGCACGTCATGCAGCACTTCCGCGCGCAGCGCCGCACGCGCGGCGACACTCCCTCGTCCCTCAAAATCGGCCTAATCGGCAAAGTTGATGAGAGAAAGTGGCGGTTTGGCGCAACGGATTCACTAATCGGAGGAGTCAGCGGAATCGGCACAGTTTTGCAAAGGTTCCTGCCCGGAGTGCCGATAACACACCAGGTTCCGAGGCGAGCGCGAATGCGAAATCCCAGGGGGGCGCAGTCCGGTGTTGGCTCAGGGAGCTACCCGGACTGCTTTTTTCGCTTCGCCCGCTGCCGAATCGGATACTAGCCCGCCGCGCCAGCAAGGCAGACGCCAAGTCCCTCGCTTGCGCTTCGGGCTAGTGGTTTTTCAACCCGCATTCTTTTCGGCGACGAGCGCGGTGGCCGGCCGGGGCAATTCCTCGCTCGCGTATCGCGTCGGATCGACGGCGCGCAGCTGGCGGAATGCTTTGCGCCTTTCCGCGCACTTGTTGCAGCGGCCGCAGTGCAGGCCGCCCTCGGGCGCCAGGCACGAAAAGGTCAGCTCCAGCGGCAAGTGGCGTCCGATCTCCAGCACGCGGTGCTTCGGCAGCCGATCGAAGGGCTGCGAAATGGTGACGCGCGCGCCCGTGGCCTCGTGAAGCATGGCCTCGAACCGCCGGAAGAATTTCGGCGTCGCGTCGTCGAACGGGTTCCCGGCCAGCGTCGCCAGCGCGAGGTGTTCGATGCCATGCATCCAGCACCACAAGGCCGGTTTGAGCAAGAGCAGGGGATTGCGGCCGGGCAAAAAAACCGCCTCGTCGGCCGACGCCGCGTCGGGCACGTCCGCACCGGACATGCTCCAATGGTCGGGGCAGAGGTCGTCGAGCGGCATGTCGAGCGTCACCAGCTCCTTCAAAAGTGGCCCGGCGACGGCGGCCAAATAGTGATGGACCGCCTCCAGCTCGCAATCCTCCCAAACGCAGCCCATCCGAACGTAAAACGGCACCACGCGCCAGCCGCGGTCGAGAAGCTGATCCAGCAATACCGCGCTATCGATCCCGCCGCTCAACAACAAGCCGGTCGTGGGCTGATGAGTGGTCCGCATAGCTCAATGATATCTGCGCGGCCGCAAAACGTATAGCCGCGCCGTATGGGTGGCACGCCCTGAGTCTTCGAAGGGCGTGGTCACGTGATCAATTCCAATTTAGCCGCGCCCATCGCAAAACCTCTGGGCGTGCCACCCAGCGCACGGTTACCGCTCTTTGCCGGCCACGGTCGCCGCAGTATCATGTTGGCTTCGCCCTCGCACGCACTTCAACCTGGACGTTTTCACCTGATTGTCCATGCCCTCCTTCGTCACTCGCCGTAAGAACCTCCGCGCTTTGGTGCGAAAAGCCAATGCCGATGCCTTGCTCGTGACGAACTTTAAGAACGTCACGTATCTGACCGGTTTCACGGGCGACGACAGTTATTTGCTGGCGACGCAGGGCGGCGAACGACTCGTCACCGACATGCGGTACACGACGCAGCTCGAGGAGGAATGCCCGGGGCTAGAGCTGGAAGTCCGGCCGCCGGGGTTGAGCATGCTCAAGGCGGTCACGAAGGCGGTGAAGCGCGCCAAAATCGAGCGGCTGGGCATCGAAGGGGCGTCGGCGACGGTCTCATTCCAGCAGTCGCTCGCCAAAGCGCTGCCGAAGCTCGAGATCGTCGTCACCGAAAACCTGGTCGAGCGACTCCGCGTCGTCAAAGACAAAGGCGAGATTGAAGCTACTCGGCTGGCGTGCCAGCAGGCCCGCCGGGCGTTCGACGTGGTGCGCGCCGGTTTGACGCCGAGCATGACGGAACTCGATGTGGCGGCGGAGCTCGAGTATCAGGCGCGGCGTTTCGGCGCGAAGGCGTTGAGCTTCCCGCCGATCGTGGCGGTGGGCCCACGCGCCGCGCTGCCGCATGCCACGCCGACGCTTCGCCGGCTCGGCGATGCCGATTTCACGCTCATCGACTGGGGCGCGAACTCAGGCCTGTATATGAGCGACTTGACGCGTATAGTCGTGACCGGTAGAATCTCGCCCAAATTGCGCAAGATTTATGCGGTAGTGCTCAAGGCGCAGCTCGCCGCCATCGACGCGATCCGGCCCGGCCGTACCGGCGAAGAAGTCGATCGCGTGGCCCGGAGTATCATCGCGCGGGCCGGCTTCGGCAAGGCGTTCGGGCACGGCCTGGGTCATGGCACCGGCTTGGAGATCCACGAAGCGCCGCGCCTGGCCGTCGGACAGAAGACTAAGCTGCGGCCGGGGATGATCGTCACCGTCGAGCCGGGTGTGTACCTGCCGCGGTGGGGGGGTGTGAGAATCGAGGACGACGTTCTCGTCACGCGCACCGGCCATGAAGTCTTATCCGATGTGCCCAAGCAACTTGAGGACTGCGTATTGATGTGAGTAAGTGAGTAGGCGAGTAGGTGAGTAAGTCGTAACCTCGTTCGCTTGTTCACCTACTCACCTACTCGCCTACTCACCTACTCACAGGAATAATGCATGGCCGCGAATTCGGGCTCTGCCCCCGGCGACGTGTTCGATGTGCGTAAGGTGCGCAAGTTCATCGAGTTGATGAACGAGCACGACCTGGCCGAAATCGACCTGCGACAGGGAGACCAGCGAATCCGCTTGCGGCGCGGCCCGGAAATGGTCACGGTCGCCGCGTCGCCGCCCGTCGGATCTCCGTCTGCTCCCGCCGCACAGGCGGCGACCGGCGAAAAGAAAGCGGCCGAGGGCGCGGCCGACGACAGCAAGGCCTTGCTCGTCCGCAGCCCGATGGTCGGCACGTTCTACGCCGCGGCGAACCCCGATTCGCCGCCTTTCGTGAAGGTGGGCGACCGCGTCGGTCCGGAAACCACGGTCTGCATCATCGAGGCGATGAAGGTCTTCAACGAGATTCCCGCCGAATGCGCCGGCCGAATCGTCGCCGTCCTCGCCCAGAACGGCGACCCAGTCGAATTTAACCAGCCGCTCTTCCGCGTGGAACCTGAGTGAGGTGAGTAAGTGAGTACGTGAGTAAGTGAGTAGGTAATCAGGCATTGAGCCACCTACTCACGTACTCACGTACTCACCTACTCACCTTTTCGATTTTCGGTCAGCAACTCAACCCGCACGCCACCAACATGTACCAGCGAATTCTCGTAGCGAATCGCGGTGAAATTGCGTTGCGGGTTATCCGCGCGTGCCGGGAATTGGGCGTGGAGACGGTGGCCATTTTCAGCGAAGGGGACCGCGGCGCGCGATACTTGGAGCTGGCCGACGAGGCCTACTGCGTCGGCCCGGCGAAAGCCTCCGAGAGTTATCTCAAGATCGCCAGCGTGATTAGCGCGGCCGAGGTGGGCAACGTGCAGGCGATCCACCCTGGCTACGGCTTTTTGGCCGAGAACGCGCATTTCAACGAGATTTGTCGGAGCTGCAAGATCGACTTCATCGGCCCCAGCCCGGAGGCAATGTCGCGACTGGGCGACAAGAACGCTGCCCGCTCGCTGGCCCGCGAAACGAATGTGCCCGTCGTGCCAGGCAGCGAGGGGGTGATCAGTAGCGAGCAGGAGGCACTGCGCTTCGCCCACGACGTCGGCTTCCCGGTGCTCATCAAGGCGGTGGCCGGCGGCGGTGGACGGGGAATGCGGGTGGCTTCCAACGACCTGGCCCTCAAGTCGGCCCTGCAGCAGGCCCGGGCCGAGGCCGAAGCCGCCTTCGGCAACGGCGACGTCTATCTCGAAAAATACGTCGAACACCCGCGGCACGTGGAAGTGCAAGTGCTGGCCGATCATCACGGCAACGTCGTCCACCTCTGGGAGCGCGACTGCAGCGTGCAGCGCCGACACCAGAAGCTGATTGAAGAGAGCCCCAGCACGAGCATCTCGGCCGAGACGCGCACGGCCATGTGCGACGCCGCCCGCCGGCTCATCCAGTCGGCCGAATACACCAACGCGGCCACCGTGGAATTCATCGTCGACAAGAACGGCCAGTTCTACTTCATCGAAGTCAACGCGCGGATCCAGGTTGAGCACCCGGTGACCGAGATGGTCACGGGGATCGATCTCATCAAGTGGCAGATTCGCGTGGCCGCGGGCGAGGCGCTGCCGTGGCCGCAGAACGACATCGTGCAGCGCGGGGCGTCGATCGAGTGCCGCATCAACGCCGAGAACCCGCGGCGCAACTTCCAGCCCTCGCCGGGCCGGATCGAGCAGCTCATCGCCCCCGGCGGTTTCGGCGTACGGTTCGACTCGCACGCCCACAGCGGCTACGTCGTGCCGCCGTACTACGATTCGATGATCGGCAAGCTGATCGTGCACCAGCCCACGCGTCCCGAAGCGATTGCCTCGATGCAGCGGGCCCTGTCCGAGCTGCGCGTGGAAGGCATCTCAACCACCGTGCCCATCCACCAGGAAATCCTCAGCCACTCGGCGTTCGTCGAAGGCCGCATCGACACCACGTTCGTCGAGCGGACGTTCCTCCCCGGGTAACCCGATCGTTGAAGTGGGGCCGGGAGCGCGGCGGCCACCGCGCGCCAGGGGAGCCGCCGGGGCCCCACAAGGGTGATGGGCTGGTTG